>JAQXEB010000102.1 GCA_029251065.1 Luminiphilus sp. | reverse complement strand
CCACCATGAGATTCCAATACCGATTGGGCTTATCCATTGGCGGGGCATCGATCATGACATCGCCATGCGATAAGTCGTACCACCCCGACGAATACAAGGTGTCGTTGTTAATAGCGACGATGGCTTTATCGCTCGGTGTCGCCAAAGACTCAACGTGGCGTAAGGTACCGGTGTCATGGTGAGACAACAGCATGAGTCGAGTTCGGTGCACTGATACGGTGGGAAACCCCCACAAATAGAGCTCTGCGGCGGGCGAGAATATCTTTCCTGACGACTCACTCATCGGGCATCCCTGTCGCCATAAACAACGTCCTCACCCCATCGACTCACGACTTAAGCCCTAAGACCGAGGTAGTCCTCAAAATTCCATCGATAGAAACGATCGAGTTCCTCGGGAGTGGGATTAACCGCGTCGAGGCTGCGCTCAAAATCGCCATAGGGATCACTGCCACCCTCAGGGTGAGGGTAGTCGGTATTGAACATCAAAATATCCTTACCCACATTCCGAAGAATCCATCCAGTGTTTTCTGTATGCATCGGCGCCACACGAATTTGCCGCTGAAAATACTCCGAGGGTTTCATAGATAACTTTTTCAGTCCTTGATCAAATTTACCGAGCAGCGAAACACCCATATCCAAGTTCATCAACGTCGCAGGGACCCAGTTGGCACCCAACTCGATGATGCCGATTTTCAGATTAGGGAAACGCTCTAAAACACCGTCATAGATCATGCAGGTAATCCAGCGCTCAATACTGTGGTGAATCACTGGAAGATCTTTGGGTTTTGTGGTCTCGATGTTGCCAATATTGCCCTCAAGCACACGTTCAACACCCGTGTTCATATACACCGAAGGCATATTTTGACCGCTGCCAATATGCAACGTGACTGGCACACCCGCCTCTTGCATCATCGCCCAAAGCGGGTCATAGAGAATGTGCGACGGTGCGCGACCGTCTACCGCATCGCTTCCAATCCAGATTGCATTAACCCCCAAATCCAACGCTAATTTGAGTGAGGTGAGCGCGCGCTCGGGGTCACGCAATGATAAATAGCCCACTGACATGAGTCGCGGATCATCCGCACAGAAGTCTGCCATACCTCGGTTGAGTGCATCGCAACCACCGTACACCACCTCTAAATCCTTAGATCGCGCAAAACGAGCGGCACCCACTGACGGAAAAATAAGCTGTGAGCTCACACCCATAATATCCAAGGCAGCACCGCGTTCAGCCTTCTCAACCGCACCGAACGCACTCCACATATTACGCTTGCCGGGATGAGCAAAAATGTTCGACTTCAGTGCCTCGGTAAGCGCCGGATCATCGCCCGCAAGACGCTTATCGGCCGCTGCGATCAAGGGGTCTAAGGACTTCATATTAAGATCGAAAGCACCTGTTTCTAAATTAGTTTTGACATACTCAGTCGCGTAGCTCTCTAACCAACCGCGACCCTCGATAATATGGCTATCGGCGTCATGAATAACACGCCCTTGGCGATGTGACATACCTTCCTCCTCATCTTATTTACTGTGTCTCTAACACTCACTCAAACGGCGCCCACGAGACATTAGCTCACCCTCTTCAAGCACGTCTTAAAAACGGCTGGCCTCGTATTCTCTGTATTCGCGCCCAAACCCTGAAGTGCCCACTGTCGCTGAACGATTCAGAAAGACATGGCCCCAAGTTCGTGCAACACTATTAAAGCCTGACTACAATTATTATTAAAGCCGAACTATAATAACGAGTCAATATGTTTTCTCCGCCAATGCGGAAGACCCCATTGAGTAAAAGGATTCGCTAGCTGTGATTGACAACGCGCACGTCGGCTCAACTCGTCTGAGCTTTGGTACAAAGTTCGCCTTCGGCGCGGGCGCCATGGCAGAAGCGGTGTATCTCGGTCTCTTTAATACCTTCATTACGATTTTCTATAACCAGGTCGTTGGCTTATCCAATACCCTGATCGGTGTCGCGATCATGCTGGCGTTGATTGGTGATGCACTTACGGATCCTCTGGTGGGGGTTCTCTCAGATCGCTGGCGCGGTCGTTATGGACGGCGACACCCGTTTTTGTTTGTTGCGCCTGTCCCGCTTGCCGTCATGGTTTACCTCATCTTTAATCCGCCGACAGAACTGGTAGCGCTAAGTCACCAATGGGGACTCTTCGCTTGGTTGGCAGTCACCACGATACTCAGTCGTGCGTTTCTAACGCTCTACCATGTGCCCCATTTGGCGCTTGGCGGAGAGCTTTCAACAAATCAGTACGAGCGATCTCAGTTGTTCAGTGCAAATACCGTTATTGGTGCTGTCTCGGGCGCAATGGTCGCGTTCGTGACCTGGGGTTATTTTTTTGCGGGTGAGCGTGTCCGGGAGACTGATGGACAACTCGTCCCTGGGCACCTTGATCCCGCGGCGTACGGACCCGTGGTGATCTTCGCTTGTGCAACCATTATTATCGCGATCTGGGGCTGCGCAGCTGCTACCTACAAACATGTTCAACATCTAACCGAAGCACCTGAGCCTACTGAACGCTTCACGATAGTGCTGCTTTTCAAAGAGATTCTCTCCACCTTTAAGAATCCAAACTACGTTGTACTCATGATCGGATACTTCTTTTTCATGATCACCAGCGGCGTTTATGACACGTTTAATGTGTTCATTAATACCTACTTCTGGGAGCTGGAGCCCCAAGAAATACGCTGGTTTGGGTTAGTAGCAGCCCCCATGATCATCTTGGGCGCTATTGTGTCGCCACTACTTCAGAAGCGATTTGACCGTAAACCCGTTATCGTCACTGCGCTGATTTTGATGATGATCTTTGCGCAACTGGTCATTGATTTAAGGCTCCTCGGCTGGATCCCGGAAAATCATGATCCCGATTTATTGCCGATGCTTATTGCGAACGCCGGTGCTTTCGCGTTCACCATCGGCTTAGGGAGTGTTGCCGCTGTCGGAATGATCGGCGATTTAATTGATGAAAATGAGCTACTGACGGGGCTTCGCCAAGAAGGGCTCTACTTTTCGGCACGGGCTTTCTTTGCAAAGGCATCGTATTCGGTTGGGCATTTATTTGCCGGCATCGCCCTAGACGTCTACGTCGTGCTGCCTTTCGAGGCTATCCCGGGTCAGCTCGACGAACCCACCCTGACACGAATGGGGATTGTTGCAGGACCCATTATGGCTTTATCGGCGATCCTTGCGGTGTTTGCCTACGGCCGTTACGACCTGACCGCATCGCGGCACCGCGAAATAATCAGTGCGCTGGAAAAACGACGCCTCAGCGACACCAGCAAGGGCTAAACACCCACCCAAAGAGTGGCTCAGTTTTGACGCACGCGCGTCGCAGTCAGCAGACAGCAGTCAGCAGTCAGCAGTCAGCAGTCAGCAGTCAATGAACCGACACGCGTTACGCTTGTAAAGAGCAACCGGGTCTGAGCACGGGTGTGACAGAGCCAATGGTCAGTAATGACTCGAC
>JAQXEB010000101.1 GCA_029251065.1 Luminiphilus sp. | reverse complement strand
GATGCACTCGCATCACAGATACCTCACAACGTCGTCGTCACGCCGCTTAAACACGTTTTTGGACAGGCCATGTCGGAATTTGTCATGGGCTGGATTCTCTCGATCGAACGTCGCGTCATCACGCGGGCCACCGCCTCCAAATGGGACAGTTCGCCAGAACCCGGCGTTCTAGGTAAGACAATGGGAATCCTCGGTACTGGCAGTATAGGACAGGCCGTTGCACAAGCGGCAGGGCAATTTGGTATTCGGTGCAAAGGCCTCAACTCGGACGGTCGTTCGGTACCCGGTTTTGTTCAATGTTATACCGCTCGTGACCCTGAGTTTTTCAACGATCTCGACTACGTCGTTTCAGTCCTTCCTAAAACCGACCAGACCACCCACTTGATTAACAGCGCCAGTCTTTCCACTCTCCCCGAGGGCAGTATTGTCGTCAATATTGGTCGCGGAAATGCCATCGACGACGAGGCCTTACTCAGTGCGTTAAAGGAGAGACACGTGAAGGCTGCGGTTCTGGACGTCTTTGATCAGGAGCCATTGCCGGAGTCACACCCCTACTGGCTTGAGTCCAACGTCTACGTTACGTCGCATACGGCAGCCCCAACCATGTCTCGCTTGGTGGGCCAAGCCATGACAAACAATCTCTCGCGATTCATTGAGGGAAAGCCCTTGGTCGACGTCTACGAGCCCACCAAAGGTTACTGACTGTGCTCGTTTAGTACGCGACCGCCACAATAATTTCGTTGCGTCGCATAAAAGGCGGCGTCCACGGAGGGTTGTACTGATTCAAGGTGGGGTCCCCAAGTGGCTGAATCCCTTTTGAGGCGAGAAAGCTGGATAACGTTTGCCAGTATTGCTCCGCTTTTTTGTCACTCACCCAACCACTAAACCGTATAGCCGCCGCGCGATACGCGGGCTCCTCGCGAAACGCCACCCGGTCATCATTCGGTTTTGGTAACTCGTCCATTGCGAACTCACTCGGTATGACGAAGGCCATTTCCTCACTCGCCTGGGTCGGCATTGTTCGCTGAACCGGCGCCGTCATAGCAATTTCCTGCTCTGTTTCGTTACCGCCAAAAATATAGCCCGCAAGCACTCCAAATCCAGCGTTAGCGCCCTGTCCCATTGTCGTCACGGCCAAGATTCGCGCGTCATAATCGCGAATCTCAACAGACGGCTCATCCCACGATTTCACGACATTGTAGGACGGCTCTTCGATTGCCGACGCGGTTGAGCTAACGAGCATAATGAAACAGGAATAAAGAGATATAAGGAAAAGTCGCATTAAAAGTCCAAGGGTGCATGAGTGTTGTGCTGTGTACGCGAGCCAGCGCAACCAGATCAGGAATCATCACCCTACTTAATTGGACAGGATTGCATAGAAACCGTCTTCCCACCGTCTAAAACACGACGCCCCCGCTCAACAAAACCGCGTTTCTTGTGGAAGTGCAACGAGTGCGTATTGGGCGGATCTAAATCCATCTCAGCGGTCATTACGCAGCAGCCGTCGGCGATAGCAAGTTTGCCAAGATGGTCATAAAGTTGGGCGGCAATGCCGCGACCGCGGGCGTCACGCGCCAAAACAATGCGATCCACGTAGACCATTTCACTCAAGCGCGCGTCAAACCAACGATAGTTGTCGTTGTCGTAAGCCACACCGTTACGCATAGCGATCACAAAGCCAACAACGCTCGAGTCAACTTCGGCGACTAGGCAGTACCCACTTAACGCCAGCAAATGCAGAAATCGGGCCTCGTTCATTGGACTGGTCACTGCCACAAACACGTCATTGAGCGCCGAAATTTGCGCCGCATCCTCTTTTCTAGCATTTCGAATGAGCACAAAAGTCCTTGCGATAAGAAAAATTAAATAGTGATTAGTAGAATCGTACGTTAAGTACGCGACTTAAAAGCGGCCAGACTCGCCGCAGCGTCGAGTGAGCTACAAAATCGAGCCAGACCCCATCGAAAACACCCCACCCTCAAAACATTAGCCGGAAAACATTAACCTGAAAACATTGCCCGCAAATGAGGGCCTCACGTAGCGGGGTCGTCAATACGCTCATGGGTTTTTCAAATCACTTGACCCAATATCGCGGCTTACCTGATAATCCGCCCCTGATTTTTTCCACACGCACAGCACTCGCGCTACTTTTTCAACTCTGGAGAACTACCAAATGCTTGAACAACTGTATTCAGCACCGCCTTTACTAGGAATTGTCGGTCTTGCGATCGCATTCTTTATTTACACGGTGATGTCTCGTCGCGAGGTGCCTGAAGGCAAGGTGCAGGAAATCGGTGCGCAAATCCACTTGGGTGCGATGGTGTTCATGAAGCGAGAGTACACTTACCTTGCGGGGTTTGCGGTTGTATTACTGGGCCTTATTTTGTTGTCCGATCTCGGAAATGACACCGCGCTGTCGTTTGTGGTCGGCGCGTCATCGTCGGCGCTTGCTGGATGGCTGGGCATGTATGCAGCAACAAAAGCAAACGTCCGAACAGCCATCGCGGCAAACACAGAAGGGGCGGCGAGCGCACTGTCAGTTGCGTTCTACGGCGGCTCCATTATGGGGCTTTGTGTTGCGTCACTGGGCCTCATTGGACTTGGAAGCCTTTATTTCTACTTCGGTGGAGATCCTAGTACAGCTCACGCGATTCACGGATTTGGAATGGGCGCCTCGGTTGTGGCCTTATTCTCTCGAGTGGGTGGCGGTATCTTCACGAAGAGTGCAGACGTTGGCGCCGATTTGGTCGGTAAGATTGAAGCAGGCATTCCAGAAGATGACCCCCGTAACCCCGGCGTAATTGCAGATAACGTGGGCGACAACGTGGGCGACATTGCCGGCATGGGTTCTGATATTTTCGAGAGCTACTGCGGTTCGATGATCGCTTGTATGGCAATCGCCTCCACAATGGCCATTGAGTCACAAGCCGGTTTAATGTTCTTGCCCCTCGCTCTCGCGTCAGTCGGCTTACTGTCGTCAGTCGTTGGCATCTTAATCGTCAAGTCAGCGGCTTCTGCCGCGCCCGCGACAGCGCTTCGGTACGGCACGTTTGCAGCGCCCATCATCTTTGGTTTGCTGGCTTATTTCGTGGTCCAACACCTCGGCGTTGATCTCTCGGTTTGGTTTGCTGTCATCGCTGGTGCAGTCGGTGGCGTGGCGATCGGACTGATCACTGAATACTACACAGGCGGTGCACCCGTTAGAACAATTGCGGCTTCAGGAGAAACCGGTCCTGCAACCGTCATGATCACAGGTCTTGCGGTAGGCATGCAGTCAGTCGTTTTGCCTGTCTTTGTGTTGGCGGCAATCATTTTCGCATCCACTGAACTGGCCGGACTTTACGGTGTGGGTATCGCCGCTGTTGGCATGTTAGCAACGGTCGGCATTACCATGGCGATCGACGCTTACGGTCCTGTTGCCGATAACGCCGGCGGTATTGCCGAGATGGCGGGTATGGGCGAAGAAACACGCAAGATCACAGACGGACTCGACGAGGTTGGAAACACCACAGCCGCGATCGGCAAAGGCTTTGCAATTGGTGCCGCAGCTTTGGCTGCACTGGCCATCATCGCCGCTTTTGTTGAAACAGTGTCCTCTAACAACCCAGGATTCTCGCTCGAGTTGTCAGACCCCATCGTACTGGTGGGCATGTTTATCGGTGGAACCATCCCCTTCCTGATCGCAGCGATTACCATGACAGCTGTCGGTGAGGCTGCGTTTGACATGAT
>JAQXEB010000100.1 GCA_029251065.1 Luminiphilus sp. | reverse complement strand
AAAAGGGTGAGATAAATGTCTGCTGCATTGGTAAAGGAACTTCGCGAGCGCACTGGATTGGGGCTGCTTGAGTGTAAAAAAGCGCTGGCGGCTGCGGGCGGTGACGTCGAAGTTGCGATCGAGGAGTTGCGAAAGTCGAGTGGCATGAAGGCCGCTAAGAAGGCTGGTCGTACAGCCGCTGACGGCGTTGTTTCTATGAGAATCACTGCGGATGGAACCTCGGGTGTGATTGGCGAGGTGAACAGCGAGACGGACTTCGTTGCGCGGGATGAGAATTTTTTAGGCTTCGTTAATCAGGTGATGGACGCGGCCGTCGCTGCACAAACCGATGACGTGACTGCGATAGCAGGTGGTGACGTTGAAACGTCACGCCAGGCACTGGTGCAAAAAATCGGTGAGAATATTTCGGTCCGCCGCATTGCTACGCGCTCAACAGACAGTGGCGCTGTGGGTGGCTACGTGCACGGCAATAGCCGGATAGCAGTGTTGGTCGAACTCGAAGGCGGTGACGCGGAACTGGCAAAAGACGTGGCCATGCACGTTGCGGCGGTCAATCCTGCGGTTGTCTCGCCCGGTGATATGCCCGCCGAATTACTGCAAAAAGAGCGGGAGATCTTCACAGCTCAGGCGGCGGACTCGGGTAAGCCACCAGAGATTGTAGAGAAGATGATCGAAGGGCGAGTACGCAAGTACTTGTCTGAAAATAGCCTCACTGAGCAGGCGTTTGTCAAAGACCCCGATACGACAGTTGGAAAGCTGGTGTCGGCAGCAGGAGCCCGCGTTGTTGGGTTCACACGGTTTGAGGTGGGCGAGGGCATTGAAGTCGAAAAGGTCGATTTTGCGGCTGAGGTTGCAGCACAGTTAGGAAACTAATGACCCATTAGGTCGGTACTCATCGTGAGATATTGCGAAGGACGAGAGCATGGCAGCTGAAAAGGTCTACAAACGGATATTGTTAAAGCTGAGCGGTGAGGCGCTGACGGGCGACGAGTCATTTGGTATTGATCCTAAGGTGCTGGACCAAATGGCCTTGGAGATTGGTCAGCTTGTCGGCATTGGGGTTCAGGTCGGATTGGTTGTTGGCGGCGGCAATTTATTTCGTGGAGCGGCGCTCCAAGCCGCGGGCCTTGACCGCGTCACCGGCGATCACATGGGTATGCTGGCGACGGTTATGAACGCTCTGGCACTTCGTGATGCACTCGAGCGCTCTAATATAGCAACGCAGGTGATGTCGGCGATTCCAATGAGTGGCGTGGTCGATCACTACGACCGACGCAAAGCCATTCGGGCGATGTCTCAGGGCGACGTTGTTATTTTCTCGGCCGGCACCGGTAATCCCTTTTTTACAACGGACTCGTCCGCTTGCCTTCGAGGTATTGAGGTCGAGGCCGATATCGTTTTAAAGGCGACTAAGGTGGATGGGGTATACAACGCTGATCCGATGAAAGACTCGTCAGCGATTAAGTTTGATGAGCTCACGTACGATGATGTTTTAGACAAGAAGCTGGGGGTGATGGACCTCACGGCAATTTGTATGGTCCGAGATCACCAAATGCCGGTTCGCGTGTTTAATATGTCGATGAAGGGCGCGTTGTTGAGTATTGTAAGGGGCGGATCCGAAGGTACGGTGATTCGATAGGCTCTATTGATACAGGCACTGTAAATCGGTCGGGAGAGACACAAATGATTGACGACATACAAGCCGATGCTGAAGAGCGGATGGACAAGTCACTGGAAGCGCTGGCTCAAAACTTCAATAAGATTAGAACAGGACGGGCGCACCCCAGCATTCTTGATGGAATCCGTATTGACTACTACGGATCAGAAACGCCACTTAAGCAGATGGCGAGTATCAATGTTGAAGACGCCCGCACACTCGCGGTGAGTGTCTTTGATAAGTCCATTACGCCCGATGTTGAAAAGGCCATCATGAAAAGTAATCTGGGCCTTAATCCCTCCACGGCTGGCGATGTTATTCGCATTCCAATGCCCATGCTGACTGAGGAGACTCGAAAGGGTTTTATTAAGCAGGCGCGCGCTGAGGCCGAGTCCGCACGGGTATCGATGCGAAACGCACGTCGTGACGCAAACGGTATGCTAAAGGACCTGGTCAAGGAAAAAGAAATTTCAGAGGACGAGGAACGTCGAGGCCAAGATCAGATTCAGAAGCTGACAGATGTCTACGTGGCGAAGATCGATGCTGCGTTGACGACTAAAGAAGCTGATTTGATGGAAATCTGATCAGTATTCCGGCCTCCCAGTGAATTTACCTACCCATTTTTCAGGCCGCATGCCACAACACATTGCCATTGTGATGGACGGCAATAACCGTTGGGCAAAGAAGCACGGTGTGCCGGGTCCCATCGGCCACAGAGCGGGTGCCGACGTGGTGAAGCCGCTGATGTACGCGTGTCGAGATCGCGGCGTCAAAACGCTCACCTTGTTCGCATTTTCGAGCGAAAATTGGCACCGGCCAGAGGCCGAAGTGCGCGCGCTTATGGCGTTATTGTCGCGGTACTTAAGACGTGAAATAAAACAATTGGCTGAAGACGGCGTTCGTGTTCGGTTTATTGGTCGTCGTGATCGCTTGAGTCCGCGCATTGCGAAACTGTTGGCGTGGTCTGAGCAAGCCACTGAGCACAATACCGATACGACGTTGGTCTTGGCACTCGACTACGGCGGGCGTTGGGACGTGGGTGAGGCAGCATCTTCATTGGCGCATGACGTGGAAGCAGGACGGTTACGGGCTGAAGATATTGACGAAACGTCACTCAGTGCAAGAATGTCACTGGCCGACCAGCCGACGCTCGATCTCTGCATTAGAACCGGCGGCGAATATCGACTGTCTAACTTCCTATTGTGGCAAAGCGCTTACGCTGAACTTTGGTTTACTAAAACGCTGTGGCCTGACTTCACTGTCGAAGAGTTGGATGTTGCTATCGATCATTTCGCGGGGCGAGAACGTCGCTATGGTGGTCGTCCACCAGAGGTCCATTCTTAATGTTAGCAAAGCGCATTTACACGGCACTGATTTTAATCTGTGTTTTCTTTGTCGCGGTGACGCAGTTGTCAGCGGACATGCTCTCTCTTGCTTTTGCCGTCGTGGGCGCTGCTGGTGCGTGGGAATGGTCGGCGTTGGCTGGTTGGACGTCTCGGGTCACGCGCGCTTTTTTTGTGCTCATGTTTGCCGGTGTCTGCGTTGCCTGTGCGTGGGTTTATGGACCTAATTTTGCCGCTGACGTTACCTTGATTCGACCGATTCTCGGTTTGGCCTGTTTCGCTTGGTTGGTCCATGCACTGCTGGTAGACAGTTATCCAAAGCTTTCTTTTTTGTGGCGCTCGCGCTCTGTGCGAAGTTTGATGGGGCTTTTTGTCCTCGGGGTGGGTTGGTTTTCACTCTCCTACGTGATGTATTTGCCCAACGGCTGGTTGCTCGTCATTTTGTTGATCATTATCGTCGGTGCGGCTGATGTCTGTGCGTACTTTGTCGGTAAGGCCTGGGGTAAGAACCCGCTCGCGTCGGACGTCAGTCCCGCAAAGACGATCGAGGGTTTATGGGGAGGCTTTTTGGGCGTTTTAAGTCTCGCAGGGTTAACCTGGTGGTTGCTGCCGCCGGCCTACGGCTACATTCATCCTGCAGAAGTTTTCTTAATCGCGGCCTTTTGTTGCAGTGCATCGGTGCTTGGTGACTTGACCGTCAGCATGGTGAAGCGGGAGAGCGGG
>JAQXEB010000099.1 GCA_029251065.1 Luminiphilus sp. | reverse complement strand
GCACCCACAGCGAATGCGGTCGCACTGTTGAGGGAGCACACCACAAAACCAATCATTGCTGTCATCTACACACATTTACACATGGATCACTACGGGGGAATACAGTCGATTCTGAGTAAGCAGGACAGTGATATTCCTGTCTATGGTCCAACGGATTGGCAAGCTACCGTGGCAATGAGTGAGAACGTAACCCAGAAGGCCACATTCAGACGCGCATTTATGCAAATGGGCATCCCCCTGGTCGAGGGACTCGATGGTACGGTGGGCAACGGCATCGGCCCCAGTCCAAGGCTCGAGGCAAATGACGCGCTGAGCTACCCTCCCACGATTGAAGTGTCAGAGGCGATGTCGCTGACAATCGACGGCGTGGCCTTGGACATATTTCCTGCGGAGGGCGATGTTCCCGAGCATCTATGGGTCTGGCTGCCCGATGATGAAGTTTTATTTGTTGGCGACGCACCACCTCATGGCGTTTTTCCAGCGGTGGAGACCGCGCGCTTTGAAATGGGGCGCGATCCGAACAAGATGATGGCATCGGTTCAGAAGGCGATAGATCTTAATCCCCAGGCTATCATTCCGGGTCACAGCCGTATCCTCGACCAACAGGCAGACATACGCGAGCTTATGGTGCTGACGCGCGACACAATTCAGTTCCTGATCGACCAAGTCGACCGGTTCTACCTGTCTAATCGGTCAGTTGACGATCTGCTGAATACAATTGAGCTACCCCCAGCCGTGGCCAAACACCCCCAACTGCAGCCTTATTACCATCGTTGGGAGTGGATGAT
Organism: Luminiphilus sp.; assembly: GCA_029251065.1. Classification (GTDB taxonomy): domain Bacteria; phylum Pseudomonadota; class Gammaproteobacteria; order Pseudomonadales; family Halieaceae; genus Luminiphilus. Next base: position 17,038 of record JAQXEB010000099.1, on the reverse strand, counting down.
GCAGCAGCGGTTTGTGAAACGATCAGGGTTCATCGATGACTGGATGGACTACCTGTCCCACAACGCCTATGACGAGGCCGCACGTCTCGTTCCCGCACTTGGAGGAAGGGATACGGTAATCGAGCTCGCAACGACCAACGTCACTTCTGACCCGCAGTGGGCGGCGCGTCTAGCGACCTACTTACTACTCACAAATCCGGATGACACTGAGGCGCGTCAGGTTAGGCAGCAAGCATCCATACGGTTCGCGCAAGTCACAACCAGCACGAATCAGCGTAACTACTTACTGGGACTGGTGGCCGAGGAAAGCGGCAACATCGACTTTGATCTTATGCTTCGCGGGCCGATTTCAATGTCTCTGACAAAATTAGACGATGCGGCACTCTTAGCTCGACTTCGAAGTCGCCTAATCGCCGAAAAGGCTGACAATATGGACATGACCGTTCGCTTAACGCTAGACAACAGTCAGGTTTATGACTTGCGGATTATCAATAATATCTTGAGAGTGACTTGGCCAGACGATGAACGTACTGTGATGAGCGAATGGTCAACCGAGCGAGCGACACTCATTGGTGCACTCACCAATGAGTTCACGCTGGCCCAAGCCATTGAGAAACGCGCTATCCGTGTCTTGGGCAATACTCAGGGCTCAGAAGAGTTTGCGTCCCTTTTCGAGTAGTCATAAAAAAACCGCGATTAATCGCGGCTTTTCATTGACGTACCATTAATCGCTTATTCGCCGTCAAGCTCATCAATGTCGTCGTGAACCTCAGGCGCTGGACGATCAACCAGCTCTACATAGGCCATCGGCGCCTTATCACCTGTGCGGTAACCGCACTTAAGGATCCGAATGTAGCCTCCTGGACGCTCTTGATACCTTGGTCCAAGCTCGGAAAACAGCTTACCCACCGCAGCTTTTGAACGTGTGCGGTCGAAGGCCAATCGACGATTCGCCACGCTGTCGCTTTTCGCCAGCGTAATCAGCGGCTCAGCATAGCCACGCAGTTCTTTAGCCTTGGCGACAGTCGTTTTGATGAGCTCGTGCTCGACCAATGATACTGTCATGTTTCGGAACATCGCCTTTCTGTGCGAGCTATTCCGGTTAAGTTGTCGACCACTATGACGATGGCGCATGACGATTCCCTTTTACTGTCTGACTCACCCAGAGGCGAGTACTAAGTCATCTGTTATAGACTAAAATGATTAAACGCTTAAAAGACGCTCGTCGTCTTTCAAGCTCGCTGGCGGCCAATTTTCAAGGCGCATACCCAATGACAAGCCACGTGAAGCAAGTACGTCTTTGATCTCAGTCAATGACTTTTTGCCCAAGTTCGGTGTCTTTAATAGTTCGACTTCCGTACGCTGAACCAAATCGCCAATGTAGTAGATATTCTCAGCTTTCAGGCAGTTTGCAGACCGCACTGTCAGCTCAAGATCATCGACTGGACGCAACAAAATCGGGTCAACCTCGTCAGCCGCTTCTGCTGCAGCTGCCTGAGTCTGGCCTTCCAGGTCGACAAACACCGCCAACTGCTGTTGCAAGATCGTCGCAGCGCGACGAATCGCCTCTTCGGGGTCGATCGTACCGTTGGTCTCAAGATCAATGACGAGCTTGTCGAGGTCAGTCCGCTGCTCGACCCGCGCAGAGTCAACAACATAGCTAACTCGACGAACTGGTGAAAAAGAAGCGTCTAACTGTAAGCGCCCAATCGATCGCGTCTCATCATCGCTGTCCATTCGTGAGTCAGCGGGTGAGTATCCACGACCACGCAACGCCACAACACGGATCATCAGAGGATGGTCGCCCGTCATCGTGCAAATCACGTGCTCGGGGTTACAAATCTCGATGTCATGGTCTGTCTGGATATCACCAGCAGTGACAACGCCCGCGCCCGACGCACTCAGCGTGAGCTCGGCTTCGTCTTTACCATTCATGACGAGCGAAACGCCCTTTAGATTGAGCAAAATCTCGATGACATCCTCTTGAACGCCTTCGATTGTAGAATATTCGTGCAATACACCATCGATCTCTACCTCAGTGACAGCACAGCCCGGCATTGAAGACAAAAGGATGCGCCGCAAGGCGTTGCCCAATGTGTGTCCAAAACCACGCTCAAGTGGCTCAAGTGTCACGAGCGCTCGGGTAGTGGATTTTTCATCTACCTTAATGACCCGTGGAGTAAGAAACTCATTAACTGAATTTTGCATAATGTTTCCCGTTCAAGAATTCGGTTTAACCGCTATACGCACTGATACCTTACTTGGAGTACAGTTCGACAATCAGGTTCTCATTAATTTCGCTTGGAAGATCTTGCCGTTCAGGCTTCGTCTTAAACGTTCCCTCAAGCTTCTCGGTGTTCAGCTCAATCCACACTGGATCTGGGCGCTGCTCTGCAAGCCCCATGGCCGACTGAATCCGAAGCTGCTTCTTCGCTTTCTCACGAACCGATACAACGTCACCCGGTGCGACCTGATAAGACGGAATATTGACGACGCGGCCGTTAATCAGAATCCCTTTGTGAGAGACAAGCTGACGTGCTTCTGAGCGAGTCGAGCCAAAGCCCATACGATAGACAACGTTATCCAAACGACTTTCTAAAAGCTGCAGTAGGTTTTCGCCCGTCGCGCCCTTGAGGCGTGCCGCCTCTTTGTAATAATTGCGGAACTGCTTCTCTAGCACACCGTAGATACGACGTACCTTCTGCTTCTCACGCAACTGAACGCCGTAATCTGACAAGCGACCACGCCGCGCACCGTGCTGACCGGGTGCCGTTTCCGCTTTGCATTTACTCTCGAGCGCACGAACGCCACTCTTGAGTTGAAGATCGGTGCCCTCGCGACGCGAAAGCTTACATTTAGGTCCAATATATCGAGCCATTTATCTCTTCCTCAGACGGCGTTATTAAACGCGACGCTTCTTTGGTGGGCGACAACCGTTATGTGGAATCGGTGTCACGTCAGTAATGTTGGTAATCTTGTAACCACAGCCGTTCAGTGCACGAACCGCTGACTCACGGCCGGGCCCTGGGCCCTTCACTTGAACGTCGAGGTTCTTAAGACCGTATTCTTTGGCCGCCTCTCCCGCGCGTTCAGCAGCTACCTGCGCAGCAAAAGGAGTCGACTTACGAGAGCCTCGGAAGCCAGAGCCCCCTGCCGTCGCCCAGCTCAGGGTATTACCCTGGCGGTCAGTAATAGTCACGATGGTGTTGTTAAATGATGCGTGAACGTGCGCCACGCCGTCGACCACCTGTTTAGTAATCTTCCGTTTTGTTGTTTTCTTGGCTTGCTTTGCCATTTCTCTTCCTGTCTCTATATCAACGCTACAAATTAGGATGTAGCTACACGTGAGAGGAGTGGTTGGACCACTCCACTAATTACCGACGAATCGGCTTCCGAGGACCCTTTCGTGTCCGCGCGTTCGTCTTCGTTCGCTGCCCTCGCAGAGGCAAGCTCTTTCGGTGACGCAGACCACGGTTGCACCCGAGGTCAAGCAGTCGCTTAATGTTCATTGACACCTCGCGTCGCAAATCACCCTCGACGTTCATGTCGGACACCAGCCCGCGCAACTGATCGAGCTCTGCCTCCGAAAGTTCACCAATTTTGGTGCTCTCTGGAATATTTGTTTCTGCACACAGACGCTTCGCTTGCGTGCGACCGACACCAAATATGTACGTCAGTGAGATCACTGCATGTTTGTTATCAGGGATGTTTACACCGGCAATACGTGCCATTACCAATCTCCATTATTGAGCGGCTTTACACCGCATCTTTTGGCCCCGATTACATCGAAGCCCGAATTTTCACTTCGAAATTAGCCCTGACGCTGCTTGTGACGTGGGTCGCTGGAACAGATCACACGGACCACGCGGTTGCGACGGACGACTTTACAGTTGCGACAAATTTTCTTTACCGAAGCTCGAACTTTCATTTCTCTCTCCCAAGACCTAGCGCAGTCGGCCGGCTGTGCCGATGCTGCTTAGGTTTGCTTTCTTCATCACACCGTCGTACTGGTGAGACATTAAGTGACTCTGCACTTGCGCCATGAAATCCATGACCACAACCACAACAATCAGCATTGATGTTCCACCCAGATAAAATGGGACGTTAAACATCACGACTAAGAACTGTGGCAGTAGACAGACCAGCGCAATATAGGCAGATCCGAAAATAGTGAGGCGCGTGAGCACACCGTCAATGTAATTTGCTGTCTGCTTGCCGGGACGAATGCCGGGTACAAATGCGCCTGAGCGCTTAAGATTGTCCGCAACTTCACTGGGATTAAACATTAACGCCGTGTAAAAGAAGCAGAAAAACACGATAAAGCCTGTGAACAGCATGATATTCAGTGGCTGACCCGGACCAATAGCGACCGCCAGGTCTTGCAGCCAATCGGAATTGTCGGAGCTGCCGAACCACTGAGCGACCGAGGCTGGGAACAACAGTATGGAACTTGCAAAAATCGCAGGAATGACGCCCGCCATATTCACTTTAAGCGGCAAGTGCGATGCTGGGGCCTGATACATTTGACGGCCCTGCTGACGCTTAGCGTAGTTCACAGTAATGCGGCGCTGACCGCGCTCAATGAACACAACCAGCGCAATCACGATGATCGCAAGCGCGAGTACACCCAACAAAATGAGAATATTCAATTCTCCCTGACGCGCTTGCTCTAAGGACTGACCAATCGCCTGCGGAAGTCCGGCTACAATTCCGGCAAAGATCAGTAACGAAATGCCGTTACCGATACCCTTTTCTGTAATCTGCTCACCCAGCCACATCATGAAGACAGCGCCGGTCACTAAAGACGTAATAGCGATGACGTAAAACCCAATACTGGCGTCGTAGGTCAGCCCTTGGTTAGCAAGGCCCACGGTCATACCTGTACCTTGTACCAGCGCCAGCGCCACCGTTAAGTAACGCGTCCACTGGCTAATTTTCTTTCGCCCGGACTCGCCTTCCTTCTTGATCGCGTCTAACTCTGGCGTAACCGCCGTCATCAACTGCATGATAATTGACGCTGAAATATAGGGCAGAATACCCAGCGCAAGAATACTCATGCGCTCAAGCGCGCCGCCCGAGAATACGTTGGCAAGCCCGAGAATTGTCCCTTGGTTCTGATCAAACAACGCAGACAGCTGCGCAGGATCGATACCGGGAACCGGAATATGCGTTCCGATCCGGTAGATCACAAGGGCAATTAAAACAAAACGCAGCCGGCGAAACAGCTCGCCCATGCCCGTGTTGTTCGCTGATGGCATACCGTTCGCCATGATTAAGCCTCGACGCTCCCGCCAGCGGCTTCAATTGCCTCGCGAGCCCCTTTGGTGACCTTCAAGCCTTTAACCTGCACTGCCTTATCGATCGTACCCGACAAGAAAACACGAGCGCGGAGAACATCGTCTCTCACGAGATCAGCGGTCTTCAGCGCTTCCAAATCAACGGTCTCACCCTCAACACGATTTAACTCATGCAACCTAACCTGCGCCGTTGTACGGCTAATCCGAGACGTGAAACCGTACTTAGGAAGACGCTTCTGCAGCGGCATCTGGCCACCCTCAAATCCAGCGCGGACTTTGCCGCCTGAGCGCGCCTTAAGGCCTTTGTGGCCGCGACCCGCCGTCTTACCGACGCCAGAACCGATACCACGACCGACACGCTTTGCATCGCGCTTGGCACCCGGTGCTGGGCTCAGAGAATTTAAACGGAGTTCGTCACCCATTATGCCTGCTCCTCAATTCGTACCAGGTAGTTCACCTTGTTAATCATTCCACGCACTGATGGAGTGTCCTCAACGGCAACCGTATGTCCGATGCGACGAAGACCCAAACCGCGTACGCAGGCTTGGTGGCTCTTAAGGCGACCATTAAAACTTTTCACTAAGGTCACTTTGATCATTTCTTTGCTCATCACCTAGTTCCTTTTAGCTGAAGATTTCTTCAACTGACTTACCACGCTTGGCGGCAACATCTTCTGGTGAAACCATGTCGCGCAAACCGTTGTACGTCGCGCGTACCACGTTGGCGGGATTCGTAGAGCCGTAGCACTTCGCCAAAACGTTCTGAACGCCGGCAATTTCAAGTACCGAGCGCATCGCACCACCGGCAATAACACCTGTACCTTCAGAGGCAGGCTGCATGTAGACCTTTGATGCACCGTGACGCGCCTTAACGGGGTACTGCAACGTACCGTTGACCAACTCGACCGAAATCATATTCCGACGCGCGGCTTCCATCGCTTTCTGAATCGCGACTGGCACTTCACGCGCCTTACCACGACCAAACCCAACACGACCTTTGCCGTCACCGACAACGGTCAGCGCCGTAAAGCTCATGATGCGGCCACCTTTTACAGTCTTGGCAACACGGTTTACCTGTACCAACTTCTCCTGAAAATCACCCTCAGTGCGTTGGTCGCTTTGTCTCTTATCCTTTGCCATTGCTTAAAACTCCAATCCGCCTTCACGCGCTGCGTCAGCAAGCGCTTTCACTCGCCCGTGATACTTATAGCCCGAACGGTCAAATGCCACTTCCGTAACACCCGCTGCCTTCGCGCGCTCTGCAACCAACTTACCAACAGCGGCTGCCGCTTCCATGTTTCCAGTAGCGCCCGAACGAAGGTCCTTGTCCAAGGTCGAGGCCTGCGCCAACACGCGATCGCCTTCACCGTTGATGATCTGCGCATAAATGTGACGCGGAGTACGGTTCACACTAAGACGCACATCTCCTGCGGTACGCATACGAACACGCGACTTGCGTGCGCGGCGCAAACGCGCCTGAGTCTTATCATTCATCGCTTTACCCGTTACTTCTTCTTGGCTTCCTTGCGCCGGACATACTCGTCGGCGTATCGGATACCCTTGCCCTTGTATGGCTCTGGCGGACGGAAGCTGCGGATTTCCGCTGCTGCCTGGCCAACTGCCTGCTTGTCTGTTCCTCGAATCACAATTTCGGTCTGAGTGGGCGTCTCTGCAGACAGGCCCTCAGGCAAATCGTAGTCAACAGGATGTGACAGACCGAGACTCAAGTTCACCGTATTACCGGAGGCCTTGGCACGATAACCCACACCATTGAGCACTAACTTCTTCTCCCAACCGTCACTCACGCCCACTACCAAGTTATTGAGCAAAGCGCGCGTTGTGCCCGCCATAGCGCGGTTAGTATCAAAATCGTAGATAATCTGCGCTACGTCGCCGTTGACCTCAACACCGATACCATCGGTCAACGTCATTTCCATTTTCCCTTTACCACCCTTAACCGAAACGCTGGTGCCAGCAACGCTGACCTCAACACCCTTAGGGAGGCTGACGGGGTTATTCGCTACACGTGACATGAATCGACTCTCCCGCTACTCGTTAAAAGACTGTACACAGTACTTCGCCACCGACGCCCTGCGCCTTGGCTGCTCGATCCGTCATCACGCCCTTGGACGTTGAGACAATCGCGACGCCAAGCCCGTTTCTGACGCTCGGCATTCCACCCTTGCCCGCATAGCGGCGAAGCGATGGCTTACTGACCCGCTCGATTTCGGCGATGACAGGCTTACCGTTGTAGTACTTAAGTTCAATGTTCAGCCGAGGCTTACCCTCGCCTGCATCGACACTGTACCCGGCGATATAACCTTCATCTTGGAGCACTTGCGCAACAGCGGTTTTCAGTTTTGATCCAGGCATGTCGACGAACTTCTTGCCCGCCATTTGCGCATTGCGCACGCGAGTCAACATGTCACTGATGGGATCTTGCATACTCATAGTCGTTCGTCTCCGTTACCAGCTTGACTTAACTAAGCCTGGTACATCACCGCGCATTGCGGCTTCACGTAACTTGTTTCGGCACAAACCAAACTTTCGGTAAACGCCGTGTGGCCGTCCTGTTATTTGGCACCGGCGTCGCTGACGCACAGGATTCGCATTACGCGGTAGCTTTTGTAACGCCACCTGAGCTTCCCAGCGCGCGTCATCATCCGCGTTAACATCACCAATAATCTCTTTCAATTTGGCCCGCTTCGACGCGTACTTCGCAACAGTTCGCGCTCGCTTGTCTTCTCTGGCCACCATCGATTTCTTAGCCATAACTCTGCCTCAGCCTCTAAATGGGAAGTTAAAGGCGCTTAACAAAGCACGCCCTTGCTCATCGTTTTTAGCCGAAGTCGTAATCACAACGTCCATGCCACGTAACTTGTCGACTTGGTCGTAATCGATTTCGGGGAAAATAATCTGCTCGGTAATGCCCATCGCAAAGTTGCCTCGGCCATCAAACTGCTTGCCACTGACACCGCGGAAGTCGCGGATTCGAGGAATAGCGATCGAAATAAACCGGTCGAGAAACTCGTACATCTGCTCATCTCGCAGCGTCACCTTACAGCCAATAGGCCATCCGTCACGGATCTTAAATCCGGCGATCGACTTACGCGACTTAGTGACTACGGGCTTCTGACCTGCAATCTTTTGCATATCAGAAACCGCATTTTCGAGTACTTTTTTGTCTCCCACCGCCTCGCCAACACCCATATTGAGGGTGATCTTCGTCACGCGGGGGACTTCCATCGCATTGGACAGGCCGAGCTCTTCTTTGAGCTTGGGCGCTATCTCTTCTCGATATTTGATTTTAAGCGTTGCCATTATAAGCTACCTCGAGAGCCTTCGATTACGCGTCAATCGCGTCGCCGCTTGACTTGTAAATTCGCACTTTGTTGCCGTCTTCAACTTTGTAGCCAACGCGATCGCCGCGCCCTGCCTCAGCGTTGTAAATAGCAACGTTGGAAATTTGAATTGCCGCTTCCTTTTCAATAATGCCACCGGCAACACCCGCTTGCGGGTTCGGCTTGGTGTGCTTCTTGATCATATTGACGCCGGAAACGATCAGCTTTCCTGTATCCAATACCTGGCGTACAGTGCCTCGCTTACCTTTGTCGCGACCCGCAATGACGATCACTTCATCGTCGCGCTTTATTTTTGCCATTGTCTTTTCTCCTAAACCCCGGCCGCTCAGATGACTTCTGGCGCCAGCGAGATGATCTTCATAAACTTCTCGCCGCGTAACTCGCGAGTTACAGGGCCAAAAATACGAGTGCCAATGGGCGCATCCGAGGCGCTCAACAGCACCGCCGCGTTTTCGTCGAACTTGATCAGCGATCCGTCTGGTCGACGAACGCCCTTTCGTGTCCGCACAACGACTGCGCGCATCACTTGACCCTTCTTAACCTTGCCGCGGGGGATCGCTTCTTTAACAGTCACCTTGATGATGTCACCCACACGCGCGTATCGACGCTTTGAGCCACCCAACACCTTGATACACATCACACGACGCGCACCGCTGTTGTCTGCCACTTCCAAATACGATTCAGTCTGAATCATTACCCCACCTCATGCCGCGGCACAGTGCCGCATTGAACCCTTTAATCAAGCGATGTCAGTCGCTGTCTCTACAATTTCAACCAAAGCCCATGACTTGGTTTTAGACCGTGGACGCGACTCCGATACCAACACGGTGTCACCCATACCGGCTTTGTTCTCTTCGTCGTGAGCGTGAACCTTCGACGACCGTGTAATGTACTTACCGTAAACGGGGTGCTTTACACGCCTCTCAATTAATACAGTGATCGTCTTATCCATCTTGTCGCTGACAACGCGACCCTGGAGCGTACGAGCTGTGCTTTGAGCTGCTTCCATCACTGACCTGCCTTTTGCTGCAATATTGTCTTTACACGCGCGATATCACGCTGCGCCTGCTTCAATAAATGACTCTGACCAAGCTGACCCGTTGCCGACGCCATGCGGAGCTTAAACTGCTCTTCACGCAAATCGAGCAACTGCTTATTCAGGTCGTCTACGGACTTCTCAACTAATTCACTTGCTTTCATCACATCACCGATCGCTTAACAAATGCCGTCTGAATTGGAAGCTTCGCTGACGCAAGTGCAAATGCCTCGCGAGCGAGTTCCTCAGAAACACCCTCTACCTCGTATAAAACGCGGCCAGGCTGCACCTGGGCTACCCAGTATTCGACGTTACCCTTTCCCTTTCCCTGACGAACCTCGAGAGGCTTGCCCGTGATCGGCTTGTCGGGGAACACCCGAATCCAAATCTTTCCGCCACGCTTGATGTGGCGCGTCATTGTTCGACGAGCTGCCTCAATCTGACGCGCCGTGATCCGACCTCGACCCGTCGCTTTGAGAGCGTACTCACCAAAACTGACCTTACTGCCCCGCTCTGCAAGACCACGATTACGGCCTTTCTGCATTTTGCGGAACTTCGTTCGCTTGGGTTGCAACATACTTCAGTCCTCGCCCAATTAACTGGCGGTTGCGCGACGTGGCGCTTCCTGGCCGCCATCGGTATCGCCGATGATCTCGCCCTTAAAAATCCAAACCTTAACGCCAATCACACCGTAGGTGGTGTGGGCCTCATAGGTCGCGTAATCAATGTCGGCACGGAGGGTATGCAGCGGTACTCGGCCTTCGCGATACCACTCGGAACGGGCAATTTCTGCGCCACCCAAACGACCGCCGACCTGCACTTTGATACCTTCAGCACCTTGACGCATTGCGTTCTGTACGACGCGCTTCATGGCTCGACGGAACATGACGCGACGCTCCAATTGCTGCGCGACATTTTGCGCCACGAGACGCGCGTCCATATCCGGCTTACGAATCTCTTCAATCGTGATATGCACCGGAACGCCCATGCGCGCTGTCAACTCTTTGCGAAGCGCTTCGACGTCCTCACCCTTCTTGCCAATGACAATACCGGGCCGTGCTGTATGAATCGTTACCCGCGCTGTTTGCGCAGGACGCTCGATGATCACGCGACTGACCGACGCCGCATCCAGACGCTTCAAGATGTACGCACGCACTTCAAGATCGGTGATCAGCTGTGACGCATAGTTCTTGCTGTCTGCATACCAAACCGAGTTGTGGTCTTTGACCACACCTAAGCGGATACCAGTCGGATGTACCTTCTGACCCATGTGGCTTCTCCTTAACTCTCGTTGTCCGCGACGCCTACCGTGATGTGGCAGGAACGCTTAAAAATACGGTCGCCGCGACCCTTGGCTCGCGCACGCATTCGCTTCATGGTCATACCTTCGTCCACGAAGATCGTCGCAACACGCAACTCATCAACATCAGCACCGTTGTTGTTCTCGGCGTTAGCGATGGCCGAGTTCAAGATCTTACGGATAATCTGTGCCGCTTTCTTAGTACTAAACTCGAGCACCGTCAGGGCTTCACCCACCGGCTTGCCGCGGACTTGGTCAGCGACCAAACGCACCTTCTGAGCCGAGATGCGTGCGCCGCGCAATTTTGCTGAGACTTCCATCATCTTTCTCCGTATGCCTTAGCGCTTCGCTTTCTTGTCAACAATGTGGCCCCTGAAGGTTCGCGTTACCGCAAACTCACCAAGCTTATGACCCACCATGTCTTCGTTAATCACAACGGGAACGTGCTGGCGACCGTTATGTACTGCGATCGTTAGACCCACCATATCTGGCGAGACCATAGAACGCCGCGACCATGTTTTGATCGGTCGACGATCGTTTTTCTCAAGCGCCGTCTCCACTTTCTTCATGAGATGAAGATCGATGAAGGGGCCTTTTTTCAATGAACGTGGCATCTTCTAACTCCCCTTACTTCTTGTTTCGACGACGAACAATAAGATTGTCCGTTCGCTTGTTCTTACGTGTTTTGTAACCCTTAGTCGGTACGCCCCACGGTGTAACAGGGTGACGACCTCCTGATGTTCGACCCTCACCACCACCATGCGGGTGATCAACTGGGTTCATCGCCACACCGCGAACGGTCGGACGAACACCGCGCCAGCGCGACGCGCCCGCTTTACCTAGCTTACGAAGACTGTGCTCACCATTGGACACTTCACCCAACGTCGCGCGACAGTCGACAGGAATCTTACGCATCTCACCCGATCGCAGACGGACCGTAGCGTACTGACCCTCTCGTGCCACCAGCTGAACCGATGCACCCGCAGATCGTGCCAGCTGAGCACCCTTCCCGGGCTTGATCTCAATCGCGTGAATCACCGCACCCACTGGGATGTTACGAATGGGCAAGCAATTTCCAGCTTTAATCGGTGCAGCTGCGCCGGAGTACAGCACTTCGCCGGCCGACACGCCCTTCGGCGCAATAATATAGCGGCGCTCACCGTCTGCGAATAACAACAACGCAATGTGCGCGGTACGGTTAGGGTCGTATTCGATACGCTCAACCGTCGCAGGAATACCGTCTTTCGTGCGCTTGAAATCGACAATACGATAATGATGCTTATGGCCACCACCGATGTGGCGGGTTGTAATGCGGCCCAAATTGTTACGCCCGCCTGTCTTCGACTTCTTCTCAAGAAGCGGCGCATAAGGACGGCCCTTGTGCAGCTCGTTGTTCACCACTCTTACGTGGTGACGACGGCCTGCTGATGTCGGTTTACTTTTTACGACTGCCATGACCTATACCCCTTAATTGATCGTCGCGAAGTCAATCTCTTGACCTTGCGCCAAACGCACGTAAGCCTTCTTCCAGGTTGGCTTAGTGGTCATGCCAAAACGGTTGCGCTTAGACTTGCCCTTCACGCGCAAAGTCTTCACGTCGGCGACAGCCACTTTAAAAAGCTGCTCGACCGACTGCTTGATCTCTGCTTTTGTCGCGTCGAGAGCAACCTTAAACACGTACTGGTTATTAGTGTCAGCGACCACTGCGGCCTTTTCTGACACGTGAGGTCCCATCAAGATCTGGAATACACGCTCCTGATTCATGCGAAAGCCTCCTCAAACTTTTTCACCGCGTCGACAGTGACCATCACCTTGTCGTAAGCGATCAAACTCACGGGGTCGACACCCTCAACATCGCGAACATCCACTTTGTGTAGATTGCGCGACGCCAAGTACAAATTTTGATCAACCTCTGAGGCGACGATCAGGACGTTCTCCAGCCCGTAACCCTTGAGCTCTTCTACCAACAGCTTTGTCTTTGGCTGATCGAGACTCATGCTCTCGACAACCACCAGACGCTCACTGCGCGCTAGCTCTGAAAGAATCGACCGCATCGCAGAGCGATACATCTTTTTGTTTACCTTGTGGCTGTGATCCTGCGGGGTCGCCGCGAAAGTCACTCCACCGCTGCGCCATATAGGCGAACGAATGGTGCCCGCACGAGCGCGACCCGTGCCCTTCTGACGCCAGGGCTTTTTACCACCGCCCGCAACCGCAGAACGATTCTTTTGAGCGCGAGTGCCCTGCCGTGCGCCCGCCAAGAAGGCAGTCACAACTTGGTGAATCAACGCTTCGTTGTAATCACGCGCGAAGGTTGCTTCAGAGACCTCAACCGTGCCGGGCTTTTTCTTGCCAGGCTTAACTACATTTAATTCCACAGTAAGCCTCCTTAGCTACGCGACTTAGTCGTTGGTCGAACAATCACGTCACCACCCGGCGCACCTGGAACCGCACCCTTGATGAGGAGCAGATTGCGCTCTACGTCAACACGAACGACTTCAAGTCCCTGTGTTGTAACGCGCTCAGCACCCATGTGACCCGCCATTTTCTTGCCTTTGAACACGCGTCCTGGCGTTTGGCATTGGCCCAGTGAACCCGGTGCTCGGTGCGACAGTGAGTTTCCGTGCGTGGCGTCTTGCATACTGAAGTTCCAGCGCTTAACACCGCCCTGAAATCCCTTACCCTTCGACTGACCCGCGACATCGACCTTTTGGCCTTGCTCAAATCGTGCAACTGTCAGCTCAGCGCCCACTTCAAACGCCTCGTCGACACCGTCCAAGCGAAACTCCCAGAGTCCCACACCGGCTTCGACACCTGCACGAGCAAAGTGGCCCGCTTCTGGTTTACTGACTTTCGAGGCCTTGCGACTACCCGCTGTGACCTGAATTGCGCGATACCCATCGGTATCTTGCTCTTTGATTTGAGTGACTCGGTTTGGAGCAACTTCCACTACGGTCACTGGTACTGATACACCGTCCTCGGTAAACACTCGTGTCATACCAGATTTACGGCCGACTATTCCCACAGTCATGGTTCTAACCTCTCCGTGTACGGGGCTTAACCCTCTATGGCCGAGTAAGTTTTTCCCTACTCGTTACACACCCAGCGAACTGGGCAGGCTTACTTCTAAATTGTCACTATCCCAAGCTGATTTGGACTTCGACGCCCGCAGCCAGGTCTAGCTTCATCAACGCGTCAACGGTTTTTTCCGTTGGCTCGATAATGTCCATGAGTCGCTTGTGCGTGCGAATCTCGTATTGATCACGCGCATCCTTGTTCACGTGTGGTGAAACAAGAATGGTGAACTTTTCCTTTTTCGTTGGAAGCGGGATGGGTCCACGAACCTGCGCACCTGTTCGGCGAGCAGTCTCGACGATTTCCTGTGTGGAAGCGTCGATGAGTTTGTGATCGAACGCCTTGAGGCGAATTCGAATACGTTGATTCTGCACAAGCAATCTCCTAAAAAGCCGGCACCCGCAAAGGGATCCCGAAAAAAAGAGAGCGAAGTCTAAGTACGTGGGTAACAAGTGTCAACTGCAATTTGCTGTCAGTTATTACCGTTTAGCGAACTTTCTTTTTGCAAAAAAAAGCGGGCCATCGGCCCGCTTCTAAAACTCACACCCTTAACTGAGGCGAATGGGTAAGCCCCGCACACGTTGACCGGTCGCTGCAAAAACCGCATTCCCGATCGCTGGCGCGACAGGAATGAGCGGTGGCTCTCCCAAACCACTGGGAAACTCCTGGCTGTCGACAAAGGAAATATCCAACTCGGGTACGTCTCGCATTCTCAGCGGTGTATAACGATCAAGATTTTGCTCCGCAACTTCACCCGCGTCAAAGCGTGCACCCTCGTGCAAGGCAAGGCTCACACCCCACAGCGCCGCACCTTCGGCCTGCGCCATAGCACCATCGGGGTTCACAACCGTACCCACATCAATGGTCTGCCAAAGCTTTTTGAGTGCCACCTGGCCAGACGCCACATCGACCACGACATGCGCGACGCAGGCAACCCAGGTCGGCATACCGCGCTCTTGACCATGACCCACAGCCACACCCAGGCCTTCGTTAGCGGGCAGCTGACGACCCCATTCGGCGCGACTGGTCACGTCTTTTAGGACGGCGGCAAGGCGCTGAGCACCACCCACCGTACTGGCAGTATCACCGGCATTCTTCCCCACCGCATCGAGCAGCTTAAGCCGCAGTGCAACCGGATCCTCACCTTGCTGATCAGCGATTTCATCAAGAAAGCTTTCAACACCCCAGCTCACCCAGCCAGGACCCACAGCGCGCAGCCAACCGGGCAAAAAGGTTTTTTGGGCTAACGCATTGTTCATGGTGCGCACGCGATGCGAAGGGAGGGTGTACCAATGGTCGGCACCATTCACCGAAAAGCCATCAACTTCGCCTTTGCCGTCAATGCCCGGGCCGAGGAAGAAAGGCGCCATACTCTTGGTGGGCCAGCCAGCAACGACGGCATGATCGACCCCTGTCAGTGCGCCATCAGAATCGAAAAACGCCTCTAAGGTACAGACCGATGGCGATCTCACACAATCGAACCGACTGTCTGATGCGCGATCAAAAATCAGTTTTACCGGCCGCCCTAACGATCGAGCGGCTAGTGCGGCTGGAATCATTTGATCACCAAACAAACGCCGACCATAACCACCACCCAAATAATATTGATGAATGACAATATCTGCCTCAGGCATCTCAAGCGCCTGTGCTAAGACCGGCAATATCAGCGACTGCCACTGATTACCTGCGTGAATATGGCACCGCCCCTCGCTGTCGAACTCCACCAGTGCATTTTGCGGCTCCATCGTGAAGTGCAGCGCTGTACTTGTTGTGTACGTGGCACTCAGGGTCGATGACGCCTGAGCCTTCGCGGCCAGCACATCGCCCTCGTTCACGAACAGAGCTCCCTGCTCTGAATCGGCGGCCAACCGCTGACCCTCAGCGACAATATCTGCCTCAGTCACCATCGCCGTGGGGCCTGGCGCCCAATCAACACTCACTGCCTTTGCTGCCTTGAGTGCGGCCGGCATGGTTTCTGCCGCAACAACCACACAGGCCTGCACGGTTTGAGAAGGGTCATTAATCTGAACTGCACCAATGTAACCCGCTATCGACTTTGCCGCCGAGTCATCGATCGCCACAACCTGACTGCCGTAACGAGTCGGGGGGAGCAATGGCATGGCGTACGCCATTCCCGGCAACTCGGTGTCTAAGCCATAAACTGCGTCGCCCTGAGACTTCGCTTCGACATCGCGATTTCGAAGATCCTGACCAATTATGTTTCGCTGTGCCGCAGTCTTAACCGGCATTGCCGCCAACTCTTCCTCTGAGATACTGCGCGAGAAATCTCCGTTACTGACAATTTCAGCGAAGGTGAGCGACTGATCGCCCGCCGACACAACACCATTCTCGACGCTACACGCTTTCGCAGGCACACCCATAAGCTTCGACGCCGCGTCAATGATCACGGTTCGTCCTGCGGCACCGGCTTGAGACAACTGCGTGAAGGAGGTGTGTACCGACCAAGAACCGCCGGTCACCATAACACCCCATTTCGGGTCGGTATCGACATGTTTGAAGGAGACCTTTGACCAGTCAGCACCCAACTCATCCGCCACAATTTGCGCCAATGAGGTTCCCACGTGCTGACCCATCTCCGCTCGGACAATATTAATCAGAACCTCGCCAGCGCCATTGATCTCAAACCAGATATTGGGAGAGAACGCCTTTGATAGATCACCGCTCGATAGCGCTTGCGAGGCCTGCTCAGAACTGCACCCCGAGACGAGTGATCCCATGCTCATCATGAGTGACGAGCCAGCGACGCCGGCAATAAAAGAGCGCCTAGAAAGACCCTGTCGTTGATTTTTCATGACAAAACTCCTCCGCTTGCGGCCGTTTTAATTGCCTTTTTGATACGGGGATACGCCATGCACCGACAGAGATTCCCGTTCATCGATGCCACAATTTCCTCATCAGAGGGTGTTGGATTTGATTCCAGTAGCCCAGCCGCCTGCATAATTTGCCCC
>JAQXEB010000098.1 GCA_029251065.1 Luminiphilus sp. | reverse complement strand
CATGCAGGTCATTGCGGGTATCCATTACAATTTTTCGTTACCCGAGGCTTTCTGGGTCCGGTCACATGCCCTGGCCGGCAGTGCAGCGTCCATGAAGGCTTGGCAGACCGAAGGGTACTTGGCACTGATACGTAATTTCCAACGCCACGGCTGGCTACTGAACTTTCTCACCGGCAGTTCGCCTGCGCTGAGTCGCTCATTTATTCGAGGCGACGTGCCGTCGCACTTAAGTATCGGTGAAGAACAAACATTGTTCGGCGAATTCGCGACATCGTTAAGAATGGGGGACTTGGGATATACAAGCTCAGCCCAAGACGGACTGCAGATTTGCTACAACCAGATTGAGACCTATATAGAAACGCTGACCAACGCGATCATGTCGCCTTTTGAGGGGTATCAATCGCTCCCCAAAAAACGAAACAACGAGCTGCTTCAACTTAATCAAGGTCTGCTGCAAATCGAGAATGAGTTCTACAGCGCTATTCGCCCCAAGCGAGTGACAGAGTCGGGTGAGGCGCCGTTGCGAGCACTAGAACATCGTGGCATTGAGTACGTCGAGGTCAGGTGCCTCGACATCAACCCCTTCACACCACTGGGTTTAGACAGCGACACTATTGCATTGGTCGATACATTTTTACTCAGTTGTATTTTATCAGACAGCCCACTGTGCGATGCGAACTCACGTGACATAGACAATACCAACACGCAGCGCGTCCTAAATTTTGGTCGAGATCCGCAGCTTAAGCTTCTGAACAGCGAGGCTAGCGAAGTCTCTCTCGAGCAGCTCGCGGCCCCGATTATGGATGCAATGAACGAGGCGGCAGCCTGGCTTGACCAATGCGGACAAACCAATCGACACCGCAATGCCGTCGCTATGGCCAATTCACGTGTACTGGGAACAGCAGAAACGCTGTCAGGGCGAATGCTGCGAGAGCTCGGCGAACGACGCGTGGACTATTCCACATTGGTCGGTGAATATTCAGCGCGCTGGGACGCTGACTTTCAGCGTTTCACGCTGCCCCAAACCATCAAAACAAGCCTGGCTGACGAGGCGATCGCGTCACTGCGCAAACAACGAGAGATCGAAGCCGCCGACACTCTCGCGTTCGAAGATTTTCTTAACGAGTTCTACGCACAATACCTGCGTTGAACCCAGTGGCTTTGAAAGCAACCGCCTGAAAAAAGGGCTAGCTATCCGCCGCGACGACCGACAACAACTCGACTTTGAAGACCAACACTTCGTTAGGCCCAATTGCACCACCTGCACCACCTGCACCATAGGCAAGCTCAGAGGGTATGGTCAGCTCGTACTCTGCGCCTTCGCTCATCAGTTGTAGCGCCTCAGTCCACCCAGGAATAACCTGAGTAACACCAAACGTGACTGGCTCGCCGCGACTGTAGCTACTGTCGAATACCGAGCCGTCGGTGAGGCGTCCCTCGTAGTGGACTTCGACCGAGTCTGCGGCGGCTGGCTTCGCGCCCGTGCCCTCACGAACGATGCGATACTGCAACCCACTGGCCGTCATTTGCACACCTTCGGCAGTCGCATTTTCAGCCAAATAGGCCTGACCTGATTCCAAAGCGACGCTACCTGCAGCCTGCATTTGCGCCTCCTGCTCGGCTTGCATTTTTTCCTGCAGTGCCATCATCTCAGCGTTGATCTCTTCATCAGTCATCTTCGCATCCGCACCTGAAAGCGCATCACGCAAGCCGTCCGAAAACGCGTCGGCGTCAATCGGAACGCCCTCAGCTTTCATTCGTCGACCCATGTTCATTGCAATACCGTAACTGATTCGCTGCTCTTGACTCTCTAAACTCATAACAGGTGTCTCCGTGGGTTGATCACAAGCGGTCAAGCCGACACCAATCAGTGCAGCAAACGCGACAGATTTAACGGTAAATTTCGAGAGAATACTCGGGTTAAACATGGCAGGTTGTCCTGTGTGAAATAGTTAAAAGATAAGCGCTGCATATTACGCGGCTCGCCGGTGACTTGCTACCGCCCTAAGAGGGTCTCTAAACGATTAATCAAGTCGACACTGGGAAGTTCTGGGAGGTGGCTGAGATTGCCTGCGATGCACTCTCCCTCGCGCCTGAGCGCATTAACATCAACGGCACCACACAGAATCTGAGCAAGCGTCTTCTCCGCTTCCAGTTCGAGACGCAATAAAGCACGCCGGTCCTCCAGGCGCTGTGGATTTTGCCCCCAGATAACGCGCTGCTGCCTCAACGGCAACACGACAGAATCAACCCAAGGGCTAATCCGTTCCCGCAGAACACCCCAAGCCTCAGCGGTTAAACAATTACCCCGCCCCCCCAGCCAAGCAAGGAACATCGCCTCCAGAATAATAAGTCCATGCTGTTCTTGAAGCCCGAGCAAATAGTCGCGCACCTCTTCAGTCTCGTAACGCACAATGGCCCAGGACCAAAACTCTCTGTCTACATCACTGATCATGGCTCATCGCCATCCTTATTTTTTCTCGACGCGAGACGCGACGGACCCGATATTCCTCTTGCTGGGCAACAGAGCGGCTTTCGCAGGCCTTAGACCACGCTAATGCAACAGGCCGACGCGCCCTCGTGTAATTCGCTCCACCGACGATGTCTCCATTGTGCTGTCTGACCCGACGCACGAGGTCAGTCGTGACACCGGTGTAAAACGTACCATCGACGCACTCAACCAAATACACAAACCATGAATCCGTCGAGTTTTTACTCATTAGATTTCAACGCTGTCATCCGAACATATTTTTTGAGAGTATATGATGCGACATACTCGGAGGCACTATGAGCGATAATATTACACACGTCACTGACGCTGATTTTCAAGATGAGGTTTTATCCTCAGATGTACCTGTCCTCGTGGACTTTTGGGCCGAATGGTGTGGACCGTGCAAAATGATTGCACCGGTGCTTGAGGAAATAGCCAGCGAGTACGGCGATCAGCTTAAAGTGTGCAAGGTCGATGTAGACGCCAATCCTGATCTACCCGGAAAATTTGGTATCCGCGGAATTCCAACACTGATCGTCTTTAAGGGCGGCAGCGCAGTAGAAACAAAAGTAGGCGCGCTCTCAAAAACGCAACTCGCTGAGTTTGTAGACGGTTGCCTCTAATCCAATCGCGTCACACACCCAAAAAATCTCTTAACTCTTTGTAGACGCACCGCAAAAGCGGTGCTACCTTTCGGTTGTGGGCGTCATCACGCCTCAAACCCCCTAGCAAACGCACTGACATCTTCCCATGTATTCGCGTCCACTATGGGTTTTCATTAGAAAAAATCTCTAACACTCCAGAAATGGACAAACCAAACACTACTCCCCAAAAGCCACAGGTAAAACCGCGTGCAAGAAGAAGAAACTAACATTATCGATTCGTCAGCCAGTGCGGCAGTCGACGTGACCCCAGAGGCAGATCCATCGGACGCCTCAGCCACTGACGACAAGTCCACAAAAACGCTCAAGCTGAATCGGGCAGAGGCCTCAAAAGAAGATGAAGCCGCTGCCGAACAACCACAAGAGCAGGCCAAATCGAGTAATACTGAGACAACATCAGCGAGCGAAGACGGTGAAAACCAGGGTGGCGGTCGCAACCGACGCAACCGCAACCGGCGTAACCGCCGTGAACCACATGTCCCGTCAGAAAACCCACTGAGTCTCACGGAACTTAAGACCAAGTCGATGCAAGAACTCATCGACATGGCCGTGGAGATGGGCATCGAAAACATGGCCCGCTCACGAAAGCAGGACATTATTTTCTCGCTGCTGAAGCGGCATGCGAAAAGCGGTGAAGACATTTACGGCGACGGCGTGCTGGAGATCCTCTCCGACGGATTCGGATTTTTACGCTCCGCGGACAGCTCATTTCTAGCCGGTCCCGACGACATTTATGTCAGTCCCAGTCAAATTCGCCGCTTTAACTTGAGAACAGGCGATACCGTTACGGGAATGATCCGTCCACCCAAAGATTCAGAGCGTTATTTTGCATTGCTCAAAGTCAGTGAAGTGAACTTCGAATCGCCCGAGACAGCAAAAGCCAAGATTCTTTTCGAAAACTTAACCCCGTTGTTTCCCGATGAGAGGCTCACCCTTGAGAAGGGGAATGGCTCTACCGAAGACCTAACGGGACGCATCATCGACTTGTGTTCTCCCACTGGAAAAGGCCAGCGGGGATTATTGGTGGCACCACCCAAGGCGGGTAAAACCATCATGATGCAGAGCATGGCGCAGTCCATCATCAGTAATAATCCCGAGTGCTATATCATCGTCCTACTGATTGATGAGCGCCCTGAGGAAGTCACCGAAATGCAACGTTCTGTCGGCGCGCGTGGTGCCGAGGTTGTTGCGTCGACATTTGATGAGCCGCCGTCGAGGCACGTTCAGGTCGCCGATATGGTGATTGAAAAGGCAAAACGCCTCGTCGAACACAAGCGTGATGTTGTTATTCTTTTAGACTCCATTACCCGTCTAGCAAGGGCTTACAACACGGTCGTCCCCAGTTCAGGAAAAGTCCTAACCGGTGGTGTCGATGCGCACGCGCTCGAACGCCCAAAGCGTTTCTTTGGCGCCGCCAGAAACATCGAGGAAGGGGGCAGCCTTTCCATTATTGCAACGGCGCTCACTGAGACCGGCTCAAAGATGGACGAAGTCATCTACGAAGAATTCAAAGGTACCGGCAACATGGAACTCCACCTCGATCGGAAGATCGCGGAAAAGCGCGTGTATCCGGCAATTAATATTCGACGTTCAGGAACGCGCCGCGAAGAACTACTGACCGGTGACGACGAGCTGCATCGCATGTGGATCTTACGTAAGTTACTCCACGGCATGGAAGATCTGCCTGCGATTGAGTTCTTACTCGATAAGCTTAAAGACACCAAGTCTAACGACGAGTTCTTCCGATCAATGAAGCGTAAGTAATTTCGGCGCACAGCGTGCGCCTCCGCCCTGTCTTGCTCATTTTGCGCGTCAGTTTCAAGACGCAGTGACCCGCTCTGCATTCATCTATGTCATGCTGTGGCGAATGAAAAGCTGAAGAAGACAGTATGAAATTTCGGGACCTACGCGACTTCCTCGCCACGCTAGAAGCGAATGGCGATTTGGTGCGAATCAAAGAAGAAATCGACCCAAATCTAGAAATGACAGAGATCGCTGACCGCACCTTGCGTGGCGGTGGCCCGGCGCTGCTGTTTGAAAACCCAAAGGGCTATGACGTGCCGCTTCTGGCCAATCTCTTTGGTACTGAGAAGCGTGTCGCGCTGGGTATGGGCGCGGAGTCAACCGAAGCGCTGCGTGAAATTGGTGAGCTTCTCGCCTACCTACGCCAACCTGATCCGCCCAAGGGTATGCGGGACCTGATTGACAAAGCCCCACTGCTCAAGAAGGTGCTCAACATGGGCCCCAAAACCATCAGCCGCCCACCCTGCCAAGAGATCGTCATTAAGGATGATGCTGTCGATCTGACCACGCTTCCTATTCAAACGTGTTGGCCGGGCGACGTTGGACCCCTGGTGACATGGCCTCTGGTGATCACACGCGGACCTGAAAAACCGCGCATGAATCTGGGCATTTATAGAATGCAGCTTCTGGGGCGCAACAAGCTGATCATGCGCTGGCTGTCGCATCGTGGCGGCGCGCTCGACTTTAGAGACTGGACATTAAAACGCCCGGGTGAACCTTACCCAGTGGCTATCGCGTTGGGTGCAGACCCCGCCACAACGCTCGGTGCGGTGACGCCCGTGCCCGATGCGCTGTCAGAATACGCATTCGCTGGGCTACTGCGCGGCGGTAAGACTGAGCTGGCCAACTGCTTGACACCTGCGTGCAGAGACAACGAGCTTTTGGTTCCGGCGCACTCTGAAATTATTTTAGAGGGCTACATCGATCCCACCGAAATGGCCAATGAAGGGCCATTTGGCGATCATACTGGCTATTACAACGAGGTTGAAAGCTTCCCAGTCTTTACCGTACAAACGATGACGACCCGCAAAAACCCGATCTATCACAGCACTTACACAGGCAGGCCGCCGGACGAGCCCGCAATCCTTGGTGTCGCCTTAAACGAGGTCTTTGTCCCTTTACTGCAAAAGCAATTCCCAGAAATTATGGACTTCTATTTACCCCCTGAAGGCTGCTCTTACCGTATGGCGGTGGTCAGTATTCGCAAAGAATACCCAGGGCACGCAAAGCGCATCATGTTGGGTATTTGGAGCTTTTTGCGCCAGTTTATGTACACCAAATTCATTATTGTGACTGATGAGGATGTTGATGTCAGAAACTGGGAAGATGTGATTTGGGCCATGACGACTCGCATGGATCCTCGTCGCGATTCGGTCTTTATCGACAACACCCCCATTGATTATCTCGATTTTGCATCTCCGGTTGCGGGCCTTGGCTCTAAAGTCGGTATGGATGCGACAAATAAATGGGAGGGTGAAACCGAGCGAGAATGGGGTTCATCGATTCAAATGGATTCAGAAGTAAAAGCGCACGTCGATTCGCTTTGGGACTCTCTAGGAATCAACTTGCCCGGACGCCAACGCTAAGCGCTGGTCAGGAAGAGGGTCCCAAGCGCCGTTACGATGTCAGCCGAGCGGTGCGTCGCATAGTAATCGGTCAGCAGCTGCTGGCCCTGATCGCCCGACATCGCCTGCGCTTTCGCGATGACCAGGCCGGTTGCAGCATCGCCCGAGGGCGTATTTTCAGCCAACGTCGTAAGCTTACGGATCAGCGTATCGGGCTTCGACACTCTTAACTGAGCGAGTACAGCTGTTGCTTCAACTGGCCACCCCTTGTCAGCCAAACCGAGCAACTGAGCCTCCACATCTGAGGACGCACCGACCCGCAGTAAGTGCTCAGCATATAACGCACCAAAAACTGGATCGTGTTTCTGATGGGCGGACGCGCTTTGCCATAGACGCTTTAACTTATCGCGTTTTTGCGCAGTCGCGAGCTGCCGAGTAAACACCCAGTCGCGGGCCTCTTTCCGGTAGACCTCAGAAAACCAAGACACTCGTTCAAGCTTTCCAAGTTTCTGATTGAACGCGGCGTCCCGACCGGCGAGTAAGTCCGTGAAGCTCTCTTGTACGAGCTCGGACTCTCGATTTTCTTTACGCTTTTCAAGCCAGAGACCGACACCGGGGGCAATGCCGAGTAATGCGACAAGCACTCGGTACACCAGCCTAACCGCCAGCAAAAAAAAGACCGCCATAATGCCGAGCGCGACTACCGTACTTTCAACACGATAGTCACCGCGCTGCAACAGCACATAGCCGGGATCTTGCGCCAACACCGACACGAGTGCGACCCCCGCAGTCAAACCCAGAATGACCAGCAACAGGGGACCACGCACTAAGGTGTCTCCTCAATACGGGCAGGGACAGCCAGAGATTCTGATGCGCGCTCAAAGTCGCGAAATGTGCGCAATGTCGCTGACAAATCGGGCAGCAACGGCAGAAAATCCGTTGCCGCAAGCGACTCTAGTGACTCGATGACACTGTTTGATCGGGCATCGTCCGAATGCGTATGCGTCCGGATAAAACGCTCAGCTCGCAAGAGAGCACTGCCATATTGATCTTGATCACCCATCAGCAGGGCCACCCTCGCCTGCTCCAGCATCGCCGCCAAAGCCATTCGCGACAGTGGCACCCACGTATCGGGCAGAGGACGCATCTCAGACGATTCAATCGTGGTCACAACGAAATAACGCGAGAGCATTGAAAGCGTCCTCGCCCAGACCGACAGATCACCGTCAGTCATATCTGTGCTCAGATCATTACTCGCTAAAGCACTGAATGAACCGGCGATAACAAATTCGAGTAGTCCGATTTGTTCCTCTAGC
>JAQXEB010000097.1 GCA_029251065.1 Luminiphilus sp. | reverse complement strand
GTTCGCGACGGTATCGATCTGAAGCGCATCATGATTACGGTGTGGTTCTGCACGTTTCCGGCCATGTTTTATGGTATGTACAACCTGGGTTACCAGGCCAATGAGGTTATCGCCGCGGGCGGATACGCGTTAGAGGGATGGCGAGGCGGTATTGTGGCAAGCCTCGGCGGATTCGACCCAAATAGTCTTTGGGATAACTTCCTCTACGGCGCTGTTCATTTCCTGCCGCTTTACGCGATCACGTTCATTGTGGGTGGCTTCTGGGAAGTTCTCTTTGCGATGAAGCGCGGGCATGAAATCAACGAAGGTTTTTTTGTGACGTCGGTGCTGTTCACACTGACTTTGCCGCCCGACCTGCCGCTGTGGCAGGCGGCGATGGGGATCTCGTTCGGCATTGTCGTGGCAAAAGAAGTGTTTGGCGGAACGGGTAAAAACTTCCTCAATCCAGCACTGACCGGTCGCGCATTCCTTTATTTTGCCTACCCAGCACAATTGTCAGGCGATGCGGTGTGGACCGCTGTCGATGGTTACTCCGGCGCTACAGCGCTCAGTGTTGTGGCGACCGACGGTATGGCTAAGCTGACCGAGACCTATACATGGTGGGATGCGTTTTTGGGAGCAATGCCGGGATCTATGGGTGAAACCTCGACGCTGGCAATCATGATTGGGGGTGGGGTTTTGCTCATGATGGGCATCGCATCATGGCGCGTTGTCGTCGGGTGTTTTGTGGGAATGATTGGTTTTTCGCTGGCGCTCAACGTCATTGGCTCGGACAGCAATCCGATGTTTGCGATGCCTTGGTACTGGCACATGGTGATTGGTAGCTTCGCGTTTGGTACGTTTTTTATGGCGACAGACCCTGTGTCCTCAGCAATGACCGACAGTGGTCGTCTGGCATATGGCGCATTGATCGGTGTTATGTGCGTACTTATTCGAGTGGTAAATCCGGCCTTTCCTGAGGGCATGATGCTTGCCATTTTGTTTGCAAACTTGTTTGCGCCGCTCTTCGATAACTTTGCGGTTCAAGCTAACATTAAAAGGAGACTCGCACGTGTCAGCTAATAACGAGACGCTGTCTCGGGTACTCACAGTGGCGCTCGGGCTTTGTATTGTTTGCTCGGTGGTTGTGTCCACTGCTGCCGTAGCGCTCAAGCCGCAGCAAGAAGCCAATAAAGCGCGGGACCTTAAGCGCAATATTCTTATGGCGGGTGGTCTCTATGATCCGGAGCGGAGTGTAGAAGAGCAGTTTATGTCGATTCAGCCACGAGTGGTTGATATCGATACGGGCTTATTTGTGGATGACGTTGATCCAGCCCTCTTTGATCAACGCAAGTCGGCAAAAGATCCTGCACAGAGTCGCAGTCTGAGTGGTGCTGAGGACAGTGCTAAAATTCTGCGCCGAGAGAATCGTGCGATCGTGTATCTCGTTAATGACGAGGGCGGTGCTCTCGACAGAATTATCCTTCCTATTCGCGGCTACGGGTTGTGGTCCACACTCTATGGATTTGTCGCCTTGGAGTCAGATGCGAACACGATCGTAGGGCTCGGTTTTTACGAGCACGGCGAAACGCCGGGGTTGGGCGGTGAGGTGGATAACCCCAGTTGGAAAGCAAAATGGTCCGGCAAGCTTGCCTACAAAAATGGTGACGTCGCGATCAGTGTTTTGAAGGGGGCTGTGAATCCTGCGGCAGCCGACGCGCAGTGGCAGGTCGACGGCTTGTCAGGCGCCACACTAACCACCAAAGGGGTGCATAACCTCGTCCAGTACTGGCTCGGTGATGACGGGTTCGCGCCGCTTCTTGGTAATCTTCGCGGAGGTAACGCCTAATGAACGTTCGTGAGACGTTATTTTCACCCATTATTCAGAACAACCCAATTGCCCTACAGATTTTGGGTATTTGTTCCGCTCTGGCCGTCACGTCATCGCTCCAAGTCAGTCTAGTGATGTCGGTTGCGCTGACTGCGGTGACGGCATTCTCGTCGTTTTTTATCTCCAGTATTCGCATGTTTATCCCATCGAGTATCCGAATCATTGTTCAGATGACCATTATCGCCTCGCTGGTGATCGTGGTGGACCAAATACTCAAAGCGGTTGCTTACGACATTTCCAAACAGCTGAGTGTGTTCGTTGGCTTGATCATTACTAATTGTATTGTGATGGGGCGAGCGGAAGCCTTCGCGATGAAAAATCCACCGATTCCCAGCTTTTTAGATGGCTTGGGTAACGGTTTAGGGTACTCCTTTGTCTTGATCGTCATCGGTGTGGTCAGAGAGCTATTCGGTGCCGGTTCGCTAATGGGGGTTGAAATCCTTCCGTTGGTCACCGAGGGGGGGTGGTACAACCCTAATGGTTTGCTGTTATTGCCGCCAAGTGCGTTTTTCTTAATCGGCTTCCTAATTTGGGCTATTCGCGCGGTACAGACCGCGCAGGTTGAAGAGCCCGAGTTCAAGATCGCCAAGCACACAGTTTCCGAGGAGGGCGCGTAATGGAACATTACTTGAGTCTATTTATCCGCGCTGTATTCATCGAGAACATGGCGCTCGCATTCTTTTTAGGCATGTGTACATTCCTCGCTGTCTCAAAAAAGATCTCGGCCGCCTTTGGTTTGGGCATCGCGGTGGTTGTTGTTTTGACCATTACCGTTCCGGTCAATAATCTGATCTATCAAAACTTGCTTGCAGACGGCGCATTGGCTTGGGCAGGCTACCCAGACTTAGACCTGAGTTTCTTGGGTTTGCTGTCCTACATCGGTGTCATCGCCGCACTGGTGCAAATTCTTGAAATGTTTTTAGACCGCTACGTCCCAGCGTTGTATTCGGCGCTCGGCGTGTTCCTGCCCTTGATCACTGTGAACTGTGCAATTTTAGGCGCGTCGTTATTCATGGTGGAGCGAAGCTATAACTTTGGCGAGAGTGTCGTCTTCGGCTTTGGCTCAGGTGTGGGTTGGGCGCTGGCCATTGTTGCGCTAGCGGGGATTCGCGAAAAACTCAAATACAGTGATGTGCCCGACGGGTTGCAGGGCCTTGGCATAACCTTTATCACTGTGGGACTGATGTCGCTTGGCTTCATGTCTTTCGGTGGTATCGATATTTAATTAGCTCCATTAGCTCTAGGAGAGTCTTGTGTTTACAACTATTTTCTTTGGCGTAGGTATGTTCACCGCTGTGGTGGTCGCCTTGGTAATGGTCATTTTGGCGGCGCGCAGCAAGCTGGTTGCGACTGGAAATATCAGTATAGAGATCAATGGGGGCAAGACGATCCAGGTGCCGGCGGGTGGCAAGTTACTGCAAACCTTGGCCGATGCAGATTTGTTCTTGGCCAGCGCCTGCGGTGGTGGCGGCACCTGTGCACAGTGCAAGTGCATTGTTGCAGAGGGTGGCGGGACACTGTTACCGACGGAAGAGAGCCATTTTACTCGACGAGAAGCCAATGAAGGCTGGCGGCTTTCCTGCCAAACACCCGTCAAGCAGGATCTAAAGATTGAGATCCCCGAAGAGGTCTTTGGTGTTAAACAGTGGGAGTGCACTGTTGAGTCGAACGATAATGTCGCGACGTTCATTAAAGAATTGGTGCTGCGACTGCCAGAGGGTGAGGTCTGCGACTTCCGAGCGGGAGGCTATGTACAGTTAGAATGCCCTCCGCACGCAGTGAAGTTTTCTGATTTCGATATTGGTGAGGAGTACCGCGGTGACTGGGAACACTTTGGCTTCTTTAAGCTCGAGTCTGCCTCTCCGGAAACCACGATTCGGGCCTACTCAATGGCTAATTATCCAGAGGAGAAGGGTGTCGTAAAGTTTAATATTCGAGTGGCCACACCCCCGCCCCGAACCGAGGGTTTGCCCCCCGGGGTCATGTCGAGCTGGGCGTTCGGTCTAAAGCCCGGCGATACGGTTAATGTTTACGGTCCTTTCGGTGAGTTTTTTGCCAAGGAAACCGCTGCAGAGATGGTCTTTATTGGCGGTGGCGCCGGTATGGCGCCCATGCGATCGCACCTTTTTGATCAACTACGCAGGCTCGATACCGATCGCAAGATTTCATTCTGGTACGGCGCCCGCTCGCTTCGGGAAATGTTCTACGTTGAAGATTACGACACGCTTGCGGCCGAAAACGACAACTTCGACTGGCATGTGGCGCTCTCGGATCCCCAACCTGAGGACGACTGGGACGGATTGACGGGTTTTATTCACAACGTATTGTTTGAGCAATATCTCAAAGAGCATCCAGCCCCCGAGGATTGCGAGTACTACATGTGCGGGCCACCCATGATGAACAAGGCGTGTATAGAGATGCTTCTGGATCTTGGCGTCGAACGCGAGAACATTTTCCTAGATGATTTTGGTGGTTAAACAGCGTTTGAACTGTCATGTCAGGCCAGCCATCGTGCTGGCCTTTTTGCTTTGTTTGGTTGCGTGTGACGCCAGTCCGAATAAGGTCCAGCTTCAGGGCGCTGTATTTGGTACTACCTGGAATGTGACCTATCACGGTGCACCTGACGGCCTCACCGCTCATGATGTTGAAGACGCCATTACGAACGCTTTCGCCGTCGTTGATGACAGCATGAATAACTACCGCGCATCGTCCACGCTCAGTCAATTGAACAGCCTGCCTGCCGGACAGATATTTGAGGTCGACTGGGATTTTACGCTGGTGTTCAACGCAGCAATTGACATTCATCAGGCGACCGCGGGCGCCTATGATCCCTCAGTAGCACCCCTGATTGACCTTTGGGGGTTTGGACCTGAGGGTGTGACCGAACGCCCCACAGATGACCAGCTCACCATTGCCAGATCTTATAGTGGTCTTAATCAGTTTGCATGGGACCTTTCGGACCGCAGTTTTTTGAAGCGAAATACACGCGCAACGCTCGATTTCTCGTCAATCGCCAAAGGTTACGCGGTTGATCTTGCGGGCGATGCGCTCGATGAAATCGGTGTTGGAAACTTCATGCTCGAAGTCGGTGGTGAAATTCAAACACGGGGTGTTAGTCCGAGAGGCGATGACTGGCGACTCGCTATTGAGAATCCAATTCGGGCAGGCGTCGGTAAGCCCTATGCGGCTGTATCCGTCAGTGATGTGGGTATTGCCACGAGCGGTAATTACCGTAATTTTTTTGAGGTCGACGGGAAACGATTTTCGCACCTAATCGATCCGAGAACCGGTTATCCGATAGAGCACGATCTCGTATCCGCTACCGTGATCCATCCATCGACGATGGTCGCTGACGCCTGGGCAACGGCCCTAATGGTCGTTGGTACGACTGAGGCACTGCGCTTGGCGAATCTGTATGACTTGAGTGTTTACTTGATTTCTCGCAACGGTGAACAGCTGATAAGCTCACACAACGAAGCCATGAGCCGCTGGCTGATAGCGTCAGACAATGGAGAGATGATCCCTTGATTTTTATAATTAGCTTTTTAGTCTTCGGGCTTATCATCGCGGCGATGGCCGTCGGTGTCATGGCAGGACGAGCACCGATAAAAGGGTCTTGTGGCGGTATTGGGGCGCTAGGCATTGACCAGTCCTGTGACCTTTGCGGCGGCGATCCGCAGCGCTGCGAAACTGAATCGCGTTCTGTGGATGCTACAGGTACGGCATTATTTGACCCCAACGAGCGCTGATGCTGAGATCGATCGAAGTCGACATTGCCAGGCGACTGAGTTTCAGTAAACAGCAGCGCGCCTTCACACGCTGGGTGGCTGGCTTCGCGGCACTGGGCATGGCGCTGGGTGTCGCGAGTCTGATTGTGGTGCTCTCCGTGATGAACGGTTTGGCCGGCGAGCTCACGGGTAGGCTTTTAAATGCCATTCCACACGTCGAACTTCGATTTATAGACTATGACGGCGACGCGCAAGCGCTCGCAGAGCGGGTTGAATTATCCCAGTCGGGGATCGCCGCTACACCGTATCTTAAGCGCCAAGTGATGGCGCGAAGTGAGTTTGGAACCAGTGGTGCGGAGTTAATGGGACTTGAGACAGGGTCGACCCAACGCTTCAACGCGCGTGTCGTCGATGGCAGTCTGCAAGAGGTCATGACGCAGCCTTACCACATTGCTCTCGGCGCCGTGCTTGCGAATTCGCTAGGCGTCAGTATAGGCGATTCAATTGAAGTGGTTTTACCGCGCCTTTCTATTACGCCATTTGGCGTATTACCCCGGTATCGGAAGTTGCGTGTAGGGGCTGTGGTGTCTGTCGGGGCCTCGCCCGATGCGTCGATGGCGGTCACCTCACTGGAGACCATGAAAAAGTTAAGTGGTGTCGTGTACGTGGATGGTATTCGTCTCCAGTTGAAAGACCCTGATCGAGCCGACAGTGTCGCTCAACGCCTTGAGAGCGAATACCAAGAGCGTATCAATGCGGTTACGTGGACAGAGTCCTATGGATCCTTGTTCTCCGCGATTCGGATGGAGAAAATAATGGTGAGTATTTTGCTCTCTGCGCTGATTGCGGTTGCCGCTTTTAATGTGGTGTCGTCATTGACGATGTCGGTGGCAGAAAAACGGTCTGACATTGCATCGCTTCGGGTGCTTGGGCTGACCGCCGCGGGGGTGCGTCGCATTTTTCTGTTGCATGGTTTGATACTGGCGACGTTTGGAATTGCACTGGGTACGGTCATTGGAGTGCTCATGAGTTTAAATTTGGGGTCGCTGATGGCGCTCGTCGAGCGTGTCTTCGGTTGGACACTGTTTGATCCCAGTGTGTATTACATCGGAGGGTTACCCACTGACTTGCAGGGTGCTGATATCGGTTGGGTAGTGAGCATGGCGCTCGGACTCAGCTTGGTTGCCGCGGTTTACCCAGCCCACCGAGCCAGTAAAATATCGCCAGTCTCAGCATTGGACGGATTGGAGGCTTATTGATGGTGATCTTGTCAGCCCGAGCGGTGACCAAGACCTACCCCGCATCGACGGGTCCAGTTTCAGTGCTGAGTGACCTAGACTTTGAACTGGCGTCAGGGGACAGAGTCGCAATTGTGGGGACGTCTGGCGCGGGGAAGTCGACGCTACTCAATATATTAGGTGGCTTAGACACTCCGAGCGCTGGCGTTGTTCATTTGGGCACGAAAGAGCTTACCTCGTTGAACGAAGGTGAATTGTGTCGGTGGCGGAATCAAAATCTCGGCTTCGTCTTCCAGTTCCATCATTTAATGCCAGAGTTTACTGCGCTCGAGGCAGTAGCGATGCCCGCGCGTATCGGCGGTATTTCGCAGCGAGAAGCATCGGTTTCAGCGAAAGCGCTGTTGGTTCGTCTGGGGTTGGCTGAGCGGATGCATCACCGTCCCAGTCAGTTGTCCGGCGGGGAACGGCAGCGCGTGGCTATTGCGCGCGCATTGATTAATCGTCCGTTATGCGTGCTCATGGACGAACCCACAGGAAATTTAGACCCGCATACGGCGGAGTCGGTTATGGCCCTGATGCGTGAACTTGATTTTCAAAGCACCGCACTTGTTGTAGTAACGCATGACCCACAGGTCGCAGAGCGCATGGATCGTCAGTACAGACTGTCCGGCGGCAAACTCAGTTTGACCGAATAATCATGAGGTGGCCCACTCGTTTTCACTGGGAAATAGCGGCTCGGCAAGCACTTGATCCGGGTCTTGGCCTTTCCGCCTTCCTCTCAAAACTATCCATCGTTGGTATGTTGATTGCCGTTTCGCTGCTGCTCGCAGCGTTATCGGTGATGAATGGCTTTGAGCGAGAGATGCGGGTGAGAATTCTGAATCTTGTTCCGCATGTGACCGTTCGGGGCTTTGCCGTAGACAGCGAATGGCAGCAGGTCGCCGATGAGTTAGAGCAGACTGAGTCGGTGACCCGTCACTCTCAGTTCAGTGACATCGACGCGTTGTTCACGATCCGTGGTGAGGCAAGAGTTGTTCGTCTCATCATGGCTAACCGCGGCGCCTTGAGCGCCCTCGAGGGCTACATCACGCCGACCAGCACGCAAATTTCGTCCGATGAATTGATCCTGGGTGATTCGCTCGCCAAAGAGCTGAATGTGCAAGTGGGTGATGTTGTCTCGGTGTTGTTGTCTGGTGGAGCAGGACGTAAAACGCTGATTCCTCGGAACCTTGAATTGGTCGCAACGCTTAGTTCTGAGACTGAGATCGATCGCTATTTCGCATTCAGTGGTCAGGATAGGAACACGACGCAAGCGCTCGCCAATAAGGCGCATGCCATAACGCTTGCTGATCCACTGCAGGCTCGCGAGTTTGCGACGATGCTTCGACAACGCTTGTCATCGCAATTTTGGGTGTCGGATTGG
The DNA here is from genome assembly GCA_029251065.1 of Luminiphilus sp. GTDB lineage: Bacteria > Pseudomonadota > Gammaproteobacteria > Pseudomonadales > Halieaceae > Luminiphilus. The sequence continues at coordinate 4,982 of JAQXEB010000097.1, read as the reverse complement.
ACCGCGAGTCAGGGCAATTTGTACCAGGCGATTCAATTATCGAGACAGATCGTGTCGCTGATGCTGGCTTCGTTGCTGTTGATCGCGATATTCAACGTCGTTACCTCGCTCGTGCTCGTTGCTTCTGATCGATCCGCGTCGTCAGCAATGCTGAGAGCCATGGGCGCAAGCCGAGGTGATATCAGCGCGATCTTTGTCATCCAGGGAACGATTATTGGCGTTGGAGGTGCTGTGCTGGGCGCACTTCTTGGAGTCGTATTGGCGGTGAGTGCGCCTTATCTCGTTTCCCTACTGGAGTCGCTGCAGGGTGCAGCGCTTCTCGATACACGTGTATATCCTCTGGCTTATGTACCGGTTGATCTTCGCCTTAGGGATTTTATTTGGGTTCCAAGTCTGGCGTTTGTTCTGTCGGTCACATCGTGCGCTGTTCCCGCGATTACTGCGTCCCGCTTACCGATTAGTCAAGGGCTCATGCAGAGCCGCTAGCGGCGAGACATTTTCCGTTCTCGTCGCCGTTGTGCGCGCTCCGCTATTCGCTGGCTAATGCGAAATCGCCATAAGCCGTCGGCCACAAAATAACCCACAAAGGCGGAGGCGAGTCCCATGACCAGACAGCCGAGCAAAAATGGTGGCCAGATGCGTAGAATTTCCGGATTCATTGGATCCAGCCAATTAATGGCTGACACATCGATCGGCGGTGTGCCGAGCAGCGCGCTGCCGATGAGGTAAGCAGCAACATAGACGACTGGCATGGTGAGGGGATTCGTGACAAAGATGAGTGAGAATGACAGAGGCACGTTAGCACCTACACGTATTGCAATGAGTACGGCGACAATCATCTGACCGGGCAAGGGAACCATCGCACAAAACAATCCAATTGCCGCGGCGCGAGCGATTGAGGTGCGACTGATGTGCCACAGCTCCCGGCGTTCCGCAACATTTTTGAGAAAGCCGAGCCCTTTCACCTCCTTGAGGTGAGTGGGAGTGGGTAGAAATTTTCGAAGGGACCGCTTTGGCATAAGTACCGCTTTTCTATTCTCTCCAGTGAGGGTCAATATCACTATTTGTCGTTAAAACCGACCAGGGCTCTCCGCGTTTAGCACCTTGCAAACCAAAGTCATGATGTGCTGCGCTCAGTATGAGGCCGATGAAAAGCCACCGCCACTTGCGAATGAGTGAAATCTCACAATTTTTGACAGTGAATCACGCTTCATTACTTTTTATGGGCATGGTGCTGCTCAGTATTGGGCTTCCAAGTTCGCTGTTTTGGCCCGTTTTGATGGGTCTCTGTATTTTGGTGCCTCGGATGACTCGTCACAGGCACACGCGCTTTGCTGTGTGCAGTGGATTACTCGTGGGTATGTTCCACTACGTCGATGTCACGGGGTCGCCATTAACGCAGGAGTGCATGCAGGACGAGATTAAAATCCGTGCTGAGGTGGTCGCGTTCCCTACGGTGATTAAAGGCCCTCAGAGCGATCGATTGAACCTACTGACGCTCAAAGTCCTTGATTTAGATTCGGTCAACTGTATCGCTATCAATCGGATTTCTGCGATGTATCTTCCGAAGTCGACCGAGGTGGTCCCGCAACTCGGCGATTTGATCGAGGCACGCGTTCGTTTAAAGCGCCATGACACGCGCTGGAGTCAGGGAGGCTTACCTGCCAGCGTTCGGTTTTTATCATCGAGCATGGACGCACGCGCAACTATCACAGATTTTGCCGTTATAAGGCCCGCATTAAGGCTGAGCACGGCAACACTTCGAACGAATCTGAGCGGCACGGTTGAAGACTTTGCCACGTCTGAAATGTCACGACGTCTACTTTTAGCACTGTTGCTGGGGCGTCAAGACGCCCTCAGCCAATTTGATTGGGATCTTCTGCGTCGCTTTAGCTTGACCCATGTATTCGTAGTGAGTGGGCTGCACGTCAGTCTGGTGGCAGTTTGGGTGGCGTTCGTGTTATCGCTGCCGAGGCGACTCTTTTGCTTGCCGGGTGACCGAGGTGGCCTTATGAACGCCTTTGTTGGAGTGAGTGTCGCGGCGATTTTTTACGTTACGTTGACCGGAAGTTCGCTTCCGGCTCAAAGAGCCCTGTGGATGACATTATTAGGCTTTTTCGCGCGCGCCATACTTTGGCGCTGTGATCCTGCCTCTGTTCTTTGTGTCGCGGCAGCCGTGTTGATCGCTCTCAATCCTTGGAGCGCACTGACTCCGGGATTTTGGCTGAGCGTTGTATTGACTGGGTTTATTTTGCGCGAACTCAATAGATCAAACCCGAATGGTTTTTGGGGCTGGTTGCGCTTAAATGTCGTCCTTGCGCTGGCATCATCGCTCTTATCGGTGATCTTTTTTCAACAGTTCTCGCTAACGGCGGTGCCCACCAACCTCGTCTTAGTGCCGCTACTGACCAATCTCATTCTACCGCTTGGATTGCTTGCATTGATTGTTCAAGGCATTAGCGCCGATTTAGCGGGTGTTCTGATGTCGGTGTGTAGTGGACTTCTCGACGTATTTTTAGCCGGAGTATTAGCAGTGGATGTCCATTCGGGCGCTTGGTTTATGACCTCAGTCTGGTTGCATACAGGCACGCTTTTCCTCCTGTCGTGCGTGGCGCTCTGCACGTTCCTCGCTGCAAAGGCACGACTGTTGGTCTCACTTGTGCTGTTAATAACGCTTGCAGGCTCCTCCAGCGAAGATACTCGTTTTAGGTTGGAGTTCGCAGATGTCGGGCAGGCGACCTTGGTCATCGCACGAATATCGGACGTGGTTATGATTTACGATACTGGGGGTGTGAGCTGGAGCGGTAGCATTGGTTTTGAGCGGGACGTCCTGGCTAGGCTTAAGACGCTGGGTATCCGCGAGGTCGATCTCTTAGTCGTCAGCCATGGCGACCTTGATCATGCCGGTGGTCTATCAGCGTTACGGTCTAATTTCAGTATTAAGACCCATCTGGGTTTTGATGGGGAGCCGTGCAGGGTTGGACAAGAGATTGTTCTCGGTCAGTTTTTAGTGGTTTCGATGCTTTCCGGTACGGGTCACAACACCGTCGACACCAATGCGGATTCCTGTGTGGTGAGACTTGCGGTGCATGGAAGGCAAATCATAATGCCGGGCGACATTCCGGCAGCCATTGAGAGGAGTCTGATCGCAAATCAGCAGATTAGACCCCCGGTAGACGTTCTGCTTGCGCCGCACCATGGCTCCAACTCTTCCAGCAGTCCAAGCTTTATCGATTATCTCAGCCCCGAGGATGTATTTTTCACCACGAAATTAGAAAACCAATTTGGCCACCCTCATCCTTCAGTGGTTAGTCGCTACCAACGGCGAGGTTCGCAGTTATGGGACACGGGACTTTTTGGTGGTATCAGTGTCATTGTTAGGCCCGACAGTAAATTGACGATCAAGTCTCAGAGACAGACTTTTTCCCCTTATTGGACAGCTATTCACCAGTGATTTTCTAGGTGGGTTGCTTGGACGGGCAGGGTATACTCATCAGAGTTGTCAGAGGGGACATTATGGTTGATTTACTTGTTACTGGCGGGTGGGTAATGCCATTGATCGTGGTCTGTTCAGTGATTGCATTGACGATCAGTATTGAGCGTTTCACCGCACTTGACCGAGTGAAGGTCGCACCGCCGCACTTGTTGGCCACGGTTTGGCGCGATCTCAACCAAGGCGAGTTGTACGCCCAAAAGCTGGTGCAGTTGCGCGCGAACTCACCACTGGGAGCCATTTTAGCCGCCGGCATCGCCAATCGGGAGCAAGGGCGCGAGGTGATGAAGGAGAGCATTGCTGAGGCAGCCAGTCATGTGGTTCACGACCTTGAAAAAAACCTCAACACCTTGGGTACTGTTGCTGCTATCGCACCGCTCTTAGGCCTTTTGGGGACTGTGGTTGGGATGATCGACGTATTTACTCAAATCACGACCGTAGGGACCGGTAATGCCAATGCGCTTGCAGGGGGCATCTCAGAGGCGCTGGTGACCACGGCCGCGGGTCTCATTGTCGCCATTCCTGCGCTAGTGATGCACCGATACTACACCGGGTTGATCGATACGATCGTCGTCGATTTAGAACGAGAGGCGATTAAACTGGTCGACGCTATCCACAGTGGATCTGGGCAGGATTACGCTGCGTGAAGTTCAAACGTCAGAGGCGAGATTCGTTGGCGGTCAATGTCACACCGCTGATCGATGTTGTGTTTTTGTTGCTGATTTTTTTTATGGTGTCGACCAGTTTTACAGACCTCAGTGAGCTTGTTGTCAATCTGCCAGAAGCTGAGGGTGAGTCGGTACAAGATCAAACTAAAGGGTTAGAGATCATTATAACGGCAGGGGGAGCTATGTTTCTTAACGGAACGCCTTTCCCGGCCGATGCGGAAAATTTACGTGCCATCATCATTGAAAAATCGGGAAGCAGGCGCGATATCCCTGTTTCAATAGTCGCTGACGGTGAAACTCGTCATGCTATGGTTGTAATGTCGATGGACACCGTCAGTCAACTAGGCTTTGAACGGTTGTCTATCAGTACCCAGAAGCCCTTATCCGGTGAGTAAGTTGGCAGAAGAACCCACTCAACAAGTGACAGATACGCAGCTCTACGGTCGACTGCTTCGATATGCCTTTGCCTACAAAGGGTCGCTCATTTTGAGCGTTTTTGGCTACTTGGTGTATTCGTTGGGTAATGTTCTATTGGCTGATTTGACGCAGTTTTTGCTCGACTCCCTGGGCGAGGAGGCCACCGTGGGACCGGGCTTTGTGGCACAAGCGGCCCAATGGATTTGGCCCCCCGGTGACAAGACTGCGACGGACTATGCGCGCATTGCTGTCCCAGTAGCGGCGGTAATCTTGTCCCTGGGTCGCGCTTTGGGGTTTTTTGCTGGCAGCTACTTTATGAACAAAGTGGCGCGCTCGGTGGTTCATGTGGTGCGCACCGAGCTTTTTAATGTGCTGGTGCGAGTGCCGAAAGCCCATATCGATCA
>JAQXEB010000096.1 GCA_029251065.1 Luminiphilus sp. | reverse complement strand
GGATCGCATGTCAGTCTGGCGCTGGATGATGCATTTCCAATCAGTCAGGCACTGATCGACGACGGCATTATTATCGATTACCGCGAACCCAATATTGTGCGGTTTGGATTTGCGCCACTCTACAACACCGACGCCGACACGGAGCGCGCCATGAGTGCGCTAGAGGCGATCGTTGCAAGTAAGCGCTATGAAGCGCCCAAATATCAGGTCAAGTCCACCGTCACTTAGCCGCCATGGTGCCGGCGTATCCACTGGCCCCTAAAACCTACCCCAAACTCGGTATACCGCCATCAAAATAAGTGTATTCGCGGTATTTCGTTTGAGATAGCGTTACGCGCTTTACAGGGGAGCTGGTTATGATCGGGCTGGCGTTAAACGACATCTTCAAAATCGGGATCGGTCCATCGTCAAGTCACACGATGGGTCCCATGCATGCCGCACACCACTTCATAGGCAGTCTCAGCCCCGAACTGCTGACTAAACCCCTGGCTATTGAAGTGACATTACACGGGTCGCTGGCAGCAACCGGTGATGGGCATGGGACACCCGGTGCAATCACCGCAGGGCTTGCCGGATTTCACTATGAAACAGTCACGCTGTCTGATATCCAAGCGATGTGGCAGACGGCAACGACGCACGGTCACCTACTGCTCAAGGACGGGGCTCAGCTTTACTTTAATCCTGAGCAGCACCTTTATCGCGACACAGTGGCGCTCAGCAACCATCCTAACGGTATGACGTTTAGCGCCTCTTTACAGGGCAACGTCGTCGCTGAGACGCGCTACTTTTCCGTCGGTGGTGGCATGGTAGAGGATCAGCACGGTCACACGCTTGCAACCTCCGCGACGCAGACCCGTGCTGGCCCATTTCCCTACGCCAGCATGAACGAGCTCGTCGACTGGTGCACACGTGAAAATCTGTCAATCGCGCAAGTGCAAGCCGCAAACGAACACCTCTCCCTGCAGCTGGAGCATGACGCGATGTCAGCAACGCTCTGGAGCGTCATGTCCGACTGCATTGACCGAGGTCTTGCGGCACAGGGCGAACTACCGGGTGGCCTGCACGTTAAACGACGCGCAGGTGCGCTTTGGAATCGCTTGCTTAACAACTCCCAAGGGGACAAAGCGCCGGCCAATGCCGCACAGCGCGCCATGGTTTATGCAATGGCGGTTAACGAGGAAAACGCGGCCGGCGGGCGGTTAGTGACCGCACCGACAAACGGCGCCGCAGGCATTGTTCCTGCTGTTTTAAAGGCCCATCTAGATGAGCACCAGCTCAACGAGGCTGGCGTAAACCGTCACGTGAGTGTGTTTTTACGCACAGCAACCGCCATTGGCGGTTTGTTTAAGATGAATGCATCGATCTCAGGGGCAGAAGTCGGCTGTCAGGGCGAAGTGGGCGCTGCCGCGTCTATGGCAGCGGCGGGCCTGACGGCGGCCCTCGGGGGCAATCCTCGGCAGATTGAAAACGCGGCCGAGATAGCGGTCGAACACTGCCTGGGCCTCACCTGTGATCCGATTGGCGGTTTAGTCCAAGTGCCGTGTATCGAACGCAACGGCATGGGCGCCGTAAAGGCTATTGCAGCATCAGACCTCGCACTTGCCGGCGACGGCCAGTTTATGATCTCACTCGATCAGGTGATCGAGACGGTTCGTGAAACCGGTCGAGACATGGACAGCCGTTACAAAGAAACCGCACGCGGTGGACTGGCTATTCACGGACTCAAAATTCCGGTCACTGCGGTGGAGTGTTGATCGGGGTTAGCAGCGAGCCCCCGGGCTCGGGGTCCATTTCAAATGACGCAAACCACGACTCACACGCCACAAAGTCGCAACTCGTCGGCGCCACCACCGATAGCGGTAATCCCGTTTCAGGGTGAGTGAACTCGAGCGAATGCGCGTGTAACCAGAGGCGTCGGAACCCCAGTGCAGTTTCAAAAAATCGGTTATGAGTCCCCTTACCGTAGCGGACATCTCCGATTATAGGGTGCGCACAATGCTTCATATGACGCCGTAACTGCCTGAAGCGCCCGGTATGGGGCCGCAAATACACCGATGAATAGCGACCCTCGGGGTACCGATCTACCGGCAGTTGAACCGTCCAATGCTTGGCGACTTCCACGTCGGTCGTGGCTTCTCGAGGCGTACCGTTGATCAATTTGTTGCCGCGTCGATCGACCTCGTCGCGCAAGGGATGCTCGATCCGTGAAATACCCGCCACGTGGCCTCGAACAATGGCGCGGTAAACTTTTGAGACGTTGCCTTGAGCAAACTGCTCCGAAAGGCTCCGCGCCACCTGCTTGTTGAGTGCACAGACAACGAGACCCGAGGTCGGCTTGTCCAGTCGATGAACGGGGTAGATGTATTGCCCGAGCTGATCACGAAGGACCTGTACCAGCGCACGCCGTTCTTGGGAGTCAATCGCAGTCCTGTGCACCAACAGCCCCTTCGGCTTGTCCACAACAACCATCGATTCGTCTTGATAACACAGCGTAATTTCAGTCACAGAGCCCTACCCATCCGCGCATTTCTCTCGGTCAATACGAGCGTCGAAATTGCCCGTGTCCTCGGCCGAAACTCTAACCCTAATGCGTAGTGCATGAACGTGTTTTTTCATTTCTTTGGAACGCCAGTCAGATTAAAATCGCAGGGCATTTAATAAGAAGGATTCTAAGATGCCCAAGCAACATAACCTCTACATTGACGGACAGTGGACAGCGGGCGACGCCTATGTCGATAACGTCAGTCCCTCGGACAGTAACGACGTCATCGGGGTCTACGCGCAGGCCAATCCTTCGCAGGTTGAGGCGGCTCTTCAAGCCGCTAATCGCGCAGTACTCGAATGGGGCGATTCGCCACTTGAGTCTCGCTTTCAAATGCTCATGGCTATTGGCAACGAACTGATTGAGCGAAGCGCCGAACTTGGCGAGCTGCTCGCGCGTGAAGAAGGTAAAACCCGCGCTGAAGGTATTGGCGAAGTTTACCGATCGGGTCAATTCTTCCATTATTTTGCCGGAGAAGTGCACCGACAAATCGACGACCGTGCCGAATCGGTGCGCCCGGGTGTCGAAATCGATACGCGTCGCGAGCCTGTCGGTGTCGTCGCCATTATCAGTCCGTGGAATTTTCCCATGGCCACCGCCGTCTGGAAAATCGCCCCGGCACTCGCGTTTGGTAATGCCGTGATCTTCAAGCCGGCGAACCTCGTGCCCGCCAGCGCCTGGGCATTAACCGAAATCATCTCTCGCCAAGAGGCGCTGCCCTCGGGGACCTTCAATTTGGTGATGGGCTCCGGTGGATCCGTGGGCAATACGATCATCCACAGCGACAAAATTCACGCCGTCTCCTTTACCGGCTCACTCCCGGTGGGTCGCGAGGTCGCCAAAGCAACCGCTGCAAACCTCGTGAAGTGCCAGCTCGAAATGGGGTCGAAGAATGCGTTAATTGTTGCCGCCGATGCCGATCTTGATGTTGCTGTCAACGCCGCCTTTGTGGGCGCCTACAGTGGCACCGGCCAAAAATGCACCGCCTCCTCGCGACTCATTGTTGATCAAAGCGTGCACGACGAGTTTGTCGCAAAGCTCATCGCAAAGCTTGAAAACGTCACAGTCGGGCACGCGCTAGAAGACGGTGTCGATATGGGCCCCGTTGCCTCCGAGCAGCAGCTCCATGAAAACCTTAACTGGGTATCTGTCGGTCAGCAAGAAGGCGCGACGCTCGCCTTTGGCGGTGGCCGTATCGCGGCCGCAACCGACGGCTACTTCATGGCGCCCGCCTTATTTGTGGATACCACAAACGACATGCGGATTAATCGTGAGGAACTCTTCGCGCCCATCGCCTGTGTGATAAAAGCCACGGATTACGAGGACGCACTGCAGATCCTCAATGACACCGAATTTGGTCTTACTGCAGGCATTATCACGCAGTCTCTTAAGATTGCCTCAGACTTTAAACGCCGTGCTGTCAGCGGGTGTGTCATGGTTAACCTGCCGACTGCAGGCACCGACTACCACGTGCCTTTTGGGGGTCGTAAAAACTCAAGCTTTGGTCCAAGAGAACAAGGTCAAAGTGCGCGTGAGTTCTACACGACGGTGAAAACGAGTTATATCCAAGCGTAAATCTGGAGCGTTGTTGTGAATCAAGATTGGACGGTCATCGATGGTCTGCAGTACTCGGCGTGGTCGCGCGAGATTTTTGAACAAATGCGCGCCGGGGGTTTGAACTGTGTTCACGTCACGATCGCCTACCACGAGAATACCAAAGAGACACTGACGCGCTTTGGTGAGTGGAATCAGCGCTTCGAGTCCATGCCCGACCTCATCCGTCCCGTCTATGAGCCGAGTGACATCGCGCGCGCAAAATCCGAGGGTCGTATTGGGATTATCTTTGGCGCTCAGAACTGCTCACCGATCGAAGACGAGATTCGATTGGTTGAAGTCATGCGCCGGCTCGGTTTGATGATTATGCAGCTCACCTATAACAACCAAAGCCTGCTGGCCTGCGGCTGCTACGAGGATGAAGACAGCGGTTTAACCCGATTTGGCAAACAGGTCATCAGAGAGATGAATCGGGTTGGCATGGTGATCGACATGTCTCATAGCGCCGAACGCTCCAC
>JAQXEB010000095.1 GCA_029251065.1 Luminiphilus sp. | reverse complement strand
GTCTCGCTGGAGCATAAAGGACAGAGTAAACTGGTGGCTACAGTCAGGGGATTAACAGTGCGAATAGGGCTTCTCTACAACCGCGATATTTACGCCAACGTCGCCCTCAATGCGCTGTTACCCCACTTCTTTAAACACCACGAGCTTGCTCTGTTTTACTCGGAGCGCGTCGGCGCTGAGAAACAACGCGATCCGCGACTCGAAGCCCTGATCATAAAAGAAACCTGTTTTATGCCGCCCTCAGGGCACACGTTCGCCGAACTCGCTCACCAAGTGCAGTCTCCAGAGATCGGCCTTACAAACATCAACACAGATCAGCACCACCTCATTGAAGACTTCAAGCCCGATCTGCTGATCAGCATCCGCTTTGGTCAGATTCTGCATGAGCAAACCATTCAACTTGCGCGACTTGGCGTCATCAATCTGCACTCTGGGCTGCTGCCCGAGTACAAAGGGGTCATGGCGAGCTTTTGGTCCATGCTCAACAAGGAAGAGGAATTGGGGACAACACTTCATTGGGTGACGGATCGTAAAATTGATACGGGTCACGTTATTTCAAAGAGGCGCCAACCTTTGAGGTCTGGTATCTCGTACATGAATCAGGTGCTCTCGCTATACGGGCCTGGTGTCGAGCAGATCAGAGACACGGTTGAGAACATCGAGCGGTTGGCTGTGGCACCCCGCCCTGACTTACCAAAAGGCCGTTACTACAGCTTTCCATCAAACAAGGCGATTGATCGCTTTGAAAATGCAGGCTGGCGTCTTATTTGAAACGAGCCCGCGTCCGAAAGAGGCGACACTCCCAAGGGCTCTTCTTTTTTATTAGCGGCCATCAGGGTCATACTGCGTATTCGAAACTCGTTAAAGGTCGTCGTGCTATGCAACATCATTTTAAACAGTGGATTCTCTGTGTCAGTGCTGTGGCGTTAATGGCCCCGGCTCAAGCGGAAGACTTGTTGATCACCGGGAAAATCTATACCGCTGAGCACGATCAATCATCGGTAGAGGCTGTCCTTATTTCGGACGGTCGCTTTTCGCATGTTGGCTCACTGTCGGAGGTAGCAGGCGCGGCAAGTGGTGACCATCGGCATATCGACCTCGGTTCCAATGTCGCCTACCCCGGATTTATTGAGGGACACGGGCATTTAGCAAGCTTCGGTAAAGCCGCTCTCAACCTTGATTTAAACACAGCCAACTCGTACGACGATATCATCAGCATGGTTGCCGATGCGACGACCCGAATCGCCGCCGGACAGGTCATCGAGGGGCGCGGTTGGCATCAAAGCAAATGGTCAAAAGATCCAAAAGAAATGGTGGATGGCTTCCCAACCCACAAGGCCTTGTCTGAAGTCAGCGCCAACCACCCTGTCGTTCTAGGTCATGCCAACGGGCACTCTGCATTGGCCAATGAGGCCGCTATGCGTGCCTTAGGGATTAACTTTACGACCGACACGCCTGAGGGCGGCGTGATCGTCAAGGATCAACGCGGTAACCCCACGGGCATTTTGCATGAAAATGCCATGGACCTCTTGACGCCCTTAACGGCATTTAGCGAAGCATCGGCAAAAAATGCCATACAGATTGCACAGGCGCAGGCCTTCAAATGGGGCATCACGTCCTTTCACGATGCGGGTGCTGGCGCAACGGAAGTTGACGCACTGCTCGCGCTCGATGCAGCGGGCGATCTAAAACTTCGCGTTTACTCAATGATCAGTGCGCAAGATGAGTCGCTAACCCAGTACTGGATTAATCGCGCTCCGGTTCGCGCAACGGGCGACCAACGATTGACGCTCGCCTCGTTTAAAGCTGTTATGGACGGCGCATTGGGCTCAAGAACCGCCTGGTTGCACGAGCCTTACACAGATGACCCAGGCACATCGGGTGTTCAGACATTTGACAAGGCACGACTCATCGAGATCATGAAAAAATCCAATGAACACGGCTGGCAGATCAATACCCATGCGATTGGCGACAAAGCCAATACGGTCGTGCTCGATGCCATAGAAACGGCCAAACTCGGCACGAGAGATCATCGATCAAGAATAGAGCACGCCCAACACCTCGTACCCGACGATATTGCACGTTTCGCTGATTTAGGGGTTATTGCCTCCATTCAAACCGTTCACATGAGCTCGGATCGACCTTGGGCTATCAATCGACTGGGCAAAGACCGAATTGAATCAGGTGCCTATGTGTGGCGTGATTTACTCGACGCTGGAGTTCACTTGGCAAACGGAACCGATGTGCCTGTTGAGCCCATTAACCCGTTGGCAAACTTTTATGCCGCTGTGGCACGGAAAACGCTGAAAGGAACCCCGGGGGAAGGCTACGAGTACCACCAGCGCCTATCCCGTGAAGAAGCCCTTCAGTCCATGACGCTTTGGAATGCCTATGCGGCGTTTCAGGAGAACGACTTGGGGTCTGTTGTCGTCGGTAAGCGCGCAGATCTGACCATTCTTAACCAAGACGTTATGACGATAGACGAGCCAGCCATCCTGCAAACCGATGTCGCAATGACCATTGTCGATGGACAAATTGTCTACACCAAACACCCCTAGGGACTTAACACACAGTCAAAAAAAAACCCGCCGAGGCGGGTTTTCAGTATCTAAAGTCAAAAGCTTAGAACGAGTAACGGCCTTGGAGATACCAGCTGCCGCCATTAAACCCGAACGGGCTGTCTTCTGGATAAAGCTGACCAACACCGCCTTGACCTGGATTACGGTCTGGGTACTCGTCGAACAGATTGTCAACGCCCAGTACGAGCTCTAACTCATCGTTGACCTGATACGACACCTGCGCGTCGACCATGACCGTTGCGCCTACATTGTAATCGTTACTCGTAGACTTCCAGCCGCCGTAGTAGTTGGCACGAACAAGCGTTCGGAAACGACCTTGCGTGTGTGCCCAAGCGACATTGCCTTTAATGCTTGGCAACTGATCTTCGAGTGCTTCGACACGACCGTCTGAAATCGGATTAATTGAGCCCCGATTGTCGACCGTTGTGTCGTTGTAGTTAAACGCTAACGTTACTGTTGAGTCACCGCTCAGCGCTGCAAAATCCACGCGACCAACTAAATCAAGACCCTTAGTTGTTGTGCTAAAACCGTTCGTAAAGAAACGGAACTGCGCCAAATCGTCAAGGCCAAGGTACTCCTGACGGTTTATCGTACCAGCGGCATCTAAACCGGTTAAAGCGGCGGAAACAGAGTCGTAAGATGAGCTTCCGGCGTAGTTAAGTGCGTCCAGAAAATCAATATTAGCGCCCAATGCGATGCGATCTTCCACTTCGATGTTGTAGTAGTCGATCGTCCAAGTCCAATCTCCCGCATCGATCGCAACACCCAACGACATGTTAGTCGCATCTTCTGTGCCCAGCTGTGGTCTGCCGTTACCTGCACTCTCTACAAAGTCAGCAGCGAGCTGACCAGCTGCTGAAAACAGCGGTAGCGTACCCTGATCGACCAGTGTACCGGCAACGTTTTGAGTCGTTACGTTAGTGATACTGGCTTGTCCAGAGGTCGGTGCGTGGAAACCTGTTGAATAGGCCGCTCGGATACGAACGTCGTCAGTCATTCGGTGCAGACCCGCCAACTTATAGTTAGTGGTATTTCCGAAGTTGTTGAACTCCTCGCGTCGAACTGCAACTTGAAGCGTCGTTGCATCGGTCACGTCCGCTTCCAGATCAATAAACACAGCATCACTGTCTTGTGACGCTGACGTGTCTCTGGGGAATCCACCAAAACCGTTAGAGCTTGAAGAGAAACCTTGAGACGCTAAAGGACCCAATGCATAGGACGCCGCATCACCCGCGAAAAGATCAAACTCTTCTTCACGATTTTCGTATCCAAACGCCACGTTCAGTGGAGAACTGAATCCTTCAATATCGACTGACTTAACAAAGTTGATGTTAAACAACGTCTCCGTTTGCTCCTGACCACCAGGCACAAAGTCGCGCGGCGTATTCGGACCTAAGGACGCGTTAATTGTGTTTCTAATGAAGTAATCAGTTCGGTTAGAACCGCGCTGAGCACTCACGTCATAAGCAATACCACCCGCCATTTCGCCACGGACACCAAAAGTGAACGACGAATCTTCGTTGTCACCACCAAATCGCGGAACGAATCCGGCTGGAATGGTCTCGGCAAAAGAGAAACAGTTATCGCTTGCTGTAACTTGCGAAAGGAACCCTGCATCCGGGATGACACCGCCAGAACCACCGAGCGGAATACCGTCAATACAGCTGGAACCACCATCTAAGTCACCGACCAAAATTGAAGCAACACCGCCATCGTCTTGTGATAACGACATGCCCGTTGTTGGGTCAACATAGGGACCACGGTAAACACCACCGCGCTGGCTTCCGCGATTGGGGCCAACAATGTTTCGGTAGAAGAAGCCACCAGTAACCGTTCGCTCTGCCATGTTACCAAACGCGTACAGTTCTGTTGTCTCATTCAGCTCATAGGCCGCGTTAAAGAAGAACTTTACGTCATCTTCGACATCGGGCTGACCCCAGTACTGTGGGACTTCATTCGTGTAGGTGTTGATGTTCTGGAAGTTCGCCACGGGTGCGTAACCGTTAGCAACTGCCGTTGCAACGTCGTTACGAACAACGGAACGAACGGTACCTTCGACATCACGTACTTCACCGGTAAGGTTAATAAATCCATTATCGCCCAGTGGGAGGCCCAGGTTTGCAGCGACCATGTAGTTGTTACCGTCGCCTTCAAAGGTAGATCCGTAGCGTGTGACAAGCTCAAACCCTTCGGCATCATCGCGAAGCAGGAAGTTCATTACGCCTGCAATTGCGTCAGAGCCGTACTGAGATGACGCGCCATCGCGAAGGACCTCTACTTGCTTTAAAGCGAGTGACGGAATAGCCGCCAAGTCGACGCCTTGAGCACCGTCAGAAATACCACCACCCAAGAAAGAAATTACAGAGCCGCGGTGACGCCGCTTACCATTGACCAACACCAATGTGTTATCGGGCGACAAACCACGAAGGTTTGCAGGCCGAATAATACTTGCTGCATCACTGATGGGCTGTGCATTCACGTCATAAGACGGTACCGCGGTTCTGAGCATGTCCTGAATGTCAGTGGATCCTGTATCCCGGAAGTCAGCACCAGAAATAACATCAACGGGGACCGTTGAATCTGCGGCAGAACGATCTGCAACGCGTGTACCCGTAATGATTACCTCTTCGATTTCACCGTCTTGGGCAAGTACTTGGACCGGCAAGCCCATTGCAACAGGCACGGCCAGCGCCAAAATTGCGGCTTTCTTTCTTGAGAAAAATTTAGTCAC
>JAQXEB010000094.1 GCA_029251065.1 Luminiphilus sp. | reverse complement strand
GAAGAATCTTTGTCTTGACTCATGGTGTACTCCCGAAACGGATGCTGTTCTGGGTTTTACGGGTAAAACACGGTCTTCGTTCAGTCAAGTGACGTCTTATTTTTCTGACTGCGACGATGACGAACCTTTGGTAAGGTCTCACGACACTGAAAGCCCCCAATAATGAACGCGTAAAAGGAATGACCCGTGACACTATCGCTCTGTAAACAGCTTGACGATCGACGCCAACAACGACCCGAAGCACTGGCTTATGTCATCGATGGCGTAGGGCGCTCCAACGAAGTCAGCATTGATCATGTTTTTCGCATTGCCAATGGACTCATTGCTGCGGGTATTGGTAAAGGTGATCGAATCGCTGTGCTGTCGCGCAATAGCGTCGAATGTGCGGAAGTCATGACCGGTATTTTATGCTCGGGCGCCAGTATGGTACCCGTGCCCAGTACCGCCACACCTGAAGCACAACGAAATATGCTGGCAGACAGTGCGGTGAAGGGCCTTTTCGTCTCGGATGATTACCGAGAGGCCGCGCTTGATCAGTTTTTGGACTTGCCGAGTATTCGCTGCGAGCTTCGATTTGCCCTGGAGAGTGCCTGCGACGTGTTCAGCGATCACGCGGCGTGGGCCGGGCAATTTCCGACCGCGTCTCCCAATATTCAGATGGCTGTCGATGAGGAATACGACATTCTGTATAGCTCGGGTACCACGGGAATGCCCAAGGGCATTATCCACAGTCATTTGGCGCGTCATTTACTGATTGCTGGCACACAAGCGATGAATTTTGAAGGCGCGACGGTATTGACCAGTACGCCACTCTACTCCAACACGACCATTACAACCTGGTGGCCCTCTGTTTGGGTCGGCGCGACACAAATTATTATGCGAAAGTTTAATGCTGAGCGGGCCAATGAGCTGATTCGAGACTACCAAGTCACGCATGCAATGCTCGTTCCTGTTCAGTATCAGCGAATGTGGGCGGCCGACAACCATACCTCGGCTAACTGGACGAGTGTGCGTTGGCTGTTGTCCACCAGTGCACCGCTATCGGCGGCCATGAAAGAGAAAATTCTTGCCGACACTGACGCGCAACTTCTGGAGTTCTACGGCCTCACCGAGGGCGGTGTTGCAACCACGTTGGTGGCGCGTAAAGCGGCCGAATTGGGCAAGCTCGCGTCCGTGGGCCAGGTTCAGCCTGGCGGCGAGCTCAGAATTTTGGGCGAGAACGGTGAGCAGCTGGGGCCCTTAGAGGCAGGAGAAATTGTCGGTCGCACGGGAATTATGAGCGATGGCTATCTCAATCGCGAGGAAGCCACCAAAGCGATGCATTGGTTCGATGAGAACGGCCAGCTTTTCTATCGGTCGGGTGACGTGGGTTATCTGGATGAAGACGGCTGGCTGTTTTTGAGCGATCGAATAAAAGACATGATTCTGTCCGGTGGGCAAAATATCTACGCGACTGACCTTGAGCAAGCGCTGAACGCGGTGTCCGATGTTGTTGAATCGGCCGTGGTGGCCAGACCCTCAGATCACTGGGGCGAGACGCCTTGGGCGTTCGTTGTTAAACAAGCCAGTAGCGTGCGCTCAGAAGATGACATTAGGCGTGAGGCCAACGGCCGACTCAGCAGTATTCAGGCAATCGCTGGGGTCACGTTCATGAATGAACTGCCCCGAAGTGACATTGGCAAAATTCTCAAACGTCAGCTTCGGGAGGCGTTTACCCAGGACTGATCTATTGATCGGCCATCATGTAGTCGAGTGTCATCGACGTCAGTGCCTCGACGCCTACTGGGAGCGCTCGTTCATCGGCATAGAACCGCGGTGAATGGTTGGGGTGAATGAGACTGGGATCCTCTGGCGCGACACCCAGGAATAAGAACAAACCGGGCACCTCATTGGCGAAGTAAGAGAAATCCTCGGCCGTAGTGGTCTGCGCAGCTTCGATGAAACGGTCTCCAGCAACTGCCTCCAAGGTTGGCGACATTTGACGGAAGAGTTCGGGGTCGTTTCGTGTGACGCCATAGCCCATGTCGATCTGCACGTCGGCGGTTGCGCCCGACGCCTCGGCAATACTGGTTGCCGTGCGGCGAATGCGGTCATGAATATCAAGCCTGGTCGCGGCATCAAACGTTCTAATGGTGCCCTCAAGCTCGACTGACTCGGGAATAATGTTGTTGCGGACACCGCCCTCGATTCGACCGATCGTGACGATGGAGGGTGTGAGTGTTGCATCAATCTGTCGAGAGACAATGGTTTGTAAGCCTAAAACCACCTGGCTTGAGGTGACAATAGGATCGACGCCGGCCCACGGGACTGCGCCATGCGTTTGTTTCCCGTTAATTGTTATTTGATGGCGGTCTGATGATGCCATTAGGCCACCGGGTCGTGTGGCGATCGTTCCTACGGGGAAGGGGAATACATGCAGACCGAAGACCACGTCTGGGCGTGGATTTTCGAAAACGCCTTCCAGCATCATCAGTTCTGCACCACCGACTGATCCGTCGGGGGTGCCTTCCTCCGCAGGTTGGAAAATAAACTTCACCGTGCCCGGCAGTTCATCGCCCATGCCGGCGAGAACTTCGGCCACACCCATTAAGATCGCAACATGATTGTCGTGACCACAGGCGTGCATCACTCCAACGTCACGACCTTGATAGACGCCTTTGGCCTTTGACGCGAAGGGGAGGTCGACTAGTTCTGTGACCGGAAGAGCGTCCATGTCTGCTCGGAGCGCAACAACCGGTCCGTCACCCCCTTTTAACGTCCCAACGACACCGGTATGCGCCACTTCGGTTTCGACGTCCATGCCGAGGGCGCGGAGATGATTTGCGACAATTTCTGCCGTTCGAAATTCTTGGTTACTGAGCTCAGGGTGTTCGTGAAAATCGCGTCGCCACGTCACGACTTTTGGCATAACTGCCGCCACCTTTGCGCTGACATCAGCGGGTAGGGCCTGGGTCAGTGAGCTTGTGAGCATAGCCAAGATAAGGAGCAAGGAAGTTTTAAGGGGCATGAGCGTCTGTCCTGCAAAGGTCTTAAAAGTAAGAATATACTGTGAGTTGCCCGTCTAGAGATAGTCCAGAACGACTTCAGCGAGCGTGAAAAGAGGGTGGCGCTCACATTCAAAAATGATCTTATCGGAGTTGCGATGACCTCAGGCACCTCGGATAGCAGCCTGCAATTGGGTTGGTGATCGCCACGACTTCAGTGCTCTGGGGCTTAGCGGCTCTCGCGATCGGATCGGGCAGCTAAAGGCGCCCGGTGCAAGCGATGCAGCGCCGATCAGGACGATGACGATCAAGCAGGGACGTTTTATCTATGAGTTGTCTTGGGCGCTTCTCGTAAGCCCTGAGAGACGCTCAGTGTGTGTTGCACGATCTTCCTTCACCTTACTGATGAACAACAGCCCAATGAGCCACAGACAGGTCGAGGCGATCACGGTATAGATCCCTACATTGTCGAGCGTGACCTGAGCGACCAGTCCGGGCGTCGCCTCATCTGGCCACGCCGCGAAACTTAAAATGAGGCCTGCTGAAAAGGCGCCAACGCCAGCCATACACTTCTCGGCGAACGAGCGAGCCGCGAGCAACGTACCTTCCATGCGCTTCTGTGTGGCAGTCTCGACCTCTTCGACGGTATCAAAGACCATCGATCCTACTGCTGTTCCGGCGACGATAATGCTAGTTACGGCAGCAAAGTGGCAAATCAGCACCAAGGCAAGGATAAGGGAGGACTCATTAGCCGGGAGTAGGTCCAGCACCCGCAATAGGATCAGTGCGTTTTCCATGACCATTGATGCGGCAAAAAAACCGATTGCGGTGTTTCGCTTGCCAAACAATTGCGTGCACAAGGGTGCAAGCTTCAACCCTAATACGGGTGCCATAAACAACGTTATTCCGATCGTTAGAATGTCGATCGCTTCGAGTTCCCAGTAATAGCTGTAGTAAAAAAGGGTCAAGTTAGTAAACAGTCCGGAGGCGGCCTTACACACAATGTAGGCGATAAACAAAATTCGGTAATTGCGACTGACGTTGAGTGTGAGCCAAATGTCTTTGATAACTGCTCTGACCTGACGCCCCTGAGCATCCTGAGGTTTTTTTTCAGGAATGTGTAAATTAGGGATGTGTTTGTGAGTCCCGATACCGGTCACTAAGATGGCAAGCGCCATGACGATGCTGCAGGCGATGCCGTAGACGACCCATGTTTCGGGATTATACCGCGCGTCCTCAGTGCCACTGAGGCTACTGTAGACGACGAATAACCACAGCAAGTTCCACATGATGAGGCCGCCCCACCAACCAAACCATGCTCTAAACGCGATGAGTGAGCTTCGCTCAACGTAGTCTTGTGTGAGCTCGGGTCCGAGCGCCGTACTGGGAATTTCGTACAGCGTAATCGTTGTGCGAATCCCAATGCCCATGAGTAATAAATACCAGAACAGGGTCTGATCTGAGGCCCCCGCGGGGGGGTCCCAAATTAAGAAAAACGTGAGTGCAACAGGAATAATCGATCCGTACATAAACGGGTGTCTGCGACCCCAGCGCGACCGCGTATTGTCTGAAATATAGCCAATAAGCGGGTCTGATACGGCATCAAAAATCAGCATGACTAGAATAGCAAGGCCGGCCAGTTCAGGCGCAAGTCCAAAAATTTGAACGTAGACAAACAGCAGGAAGTAGGCAAAGGCATTGTCTTTAATGCCGTAGGCAATAGAGCCGAAGCCATAGAGAAGCTTTGTACTGAACGGGAGTACGGTACCGCCTTGTGTCATATGCCTGTTCTTTTTTTATTAGCTCTTTCGAGACTACTCAGTATCAGAGGCCGGTGCAAAGAAAAGTACTGAGAAAAGAGCAAGGTAAAAAAAGTAAAAAAAACCGGGGCAGAGCCCCGGTTTTGGCGATCACCCTGCCCAGAGCTACACCGTTACGGCATTGCCTCGGAAGATTTTCGAAAGGTATCGGCTGTCTGACGGTGTCGGTGCCGGGACCGAGCACTGCAGCACAGCGTGCACCAGTCGTACCATTTCCTCCTGAAGCTCTTGATCATTCGAGGGCTCTTCCGTGTGCGCCCGTCGTGTCAGTTGCACTTGATTAATCGCAGGTACAGTGGGCAGACGTTCGCCCTCAACACCCAACGTCACGGTGAATGCATGCAGTGAGTTTTTCACAAACAGTGCGAGTGCAAACTCTTCTCGCGTCGACGCCAGGGACGTCTCAGGCGTGATCAGTACGATCTGACAGTTTGGCACCAGTGCCGACGTTCGTGCGATCCGGAAATGGTGGGTCAGCTGATCGTGGACCAACTTTCTAAACTCCTCATCACTCAAAACTCGATCCCACGGTTCGTTGGCGTTTGCCGCAAGCGCATTGAGCGGTAATCGCTCGAATGGGCTGCTCACCACAACGTCGTACCCGCCGTCATTTCGCAAAATATCGTCGAGACTGGTCTCTAGTTCATCACCGATGGCTCGGCACTCGATGGCCACAGCATTGGGATTATCGACAGCGTGTTTCATCGCCGAGGCTGACGCCTCACTGCGTGTTAATACCCACAGTTTTTCCACGCCTTGAGCGAGAAAACCATTGGCAATTTCGGTCATCTCTTTGCGCATGGCATCGCCGAGAAGCACGACGCGCTTGCCCTTGAGCTTTGCAATCTCGCTTTCGTTAGGGGGTAAGAGCAGTTCGCCCTCGGTGACCGAGCGATCAAATTTTAGCCCGCCCGAGGGGTGAAAGGTCTCTCCACTGACAATGTCGTCCGCCAAGTGAAAGACGGTTGATAGACCCACTTGTTCGTCTGTAGGCATTTTATGCAAGTGCAATCGGTTCAAGATGCCTGTTTCGATTTGCTCGGCCTGTTTAGAGGTTTCAGAGAAGTCGAAAAACGGTGCGGGCGCATCGACGAAGGCGCTGAGGAACTGGTCGCGTTGCTCGTCACTTAAAATACCCGCCCTGACCAGTCGAGTCGTCAGTTTTGAGGCGATACCCAGATGCATTAGAGAGGACGAAGAACTGCCCAGCCCACCGGAGTCGCGAATCTTCATTATCAGACGCGCAATGGGTTTTGGAAATGAATCGAGATCAGGCAACGCGTCAATCGCGTTACTGGCCAGCAGCAGCACGTCATCGGCTGAAAAACCCATGTCCATACCCGAGAGAATCGATTTGTGGACCTCATTGAGGCGCTTGTTCTCAAGGACGAGGAGCCCACGACGATCAAACAGTCCAGGGGCTTCGGCAGAGCCACGGAGCCGCGCACCATCAACCGGACCCGGGGCCAATGCATTGATCTGGATTTCGGGTCCAAGGTGTCGAGAAAGAATTTCCGCAAGCACCCGTTGACCGGCCTTTGAAACGGCGTAGTCAGCGCGATTAGGATACGCCACGGCAACATATTTCTCGCCACCAAAGTAGCTCGAGACATTTAAAATAGAGCCTTTTCCACCGGCCTTCATCGCTGGGCTAAACTTGCGAATGAGCGAGTAGTTAGAGATCAGATTGGCTTCCATGGTCCGATCCCAGTCGGCCCGAGTCATATCAACCACCATTTCTTCGGCGCCCGAAATTC
This sequence comes from Luminiphilus sp., assembly GCA_029251065.1. Lineage (GTDB taxonomy): Bacteria > Pseudomonadota > Gammaproteobacteria > Pseudomonadales > Halieaceae > Luminiphilus. The sequence continues at coordinate 7,900 of JAQXEB010000094.1, read as the reverse complement.
CCGCATTGTTAATCAGGAAATCAACGTGCCCGAGTTCGGCTACTGCGTGGTCATGCAGCCGATTCAGAGCCTCGGGGTCGCCCACATCAATGTCGCCCAATATCTTCACGCGACTCTCAGGACGCGGATACCCAATATTGCGAAGCTCCTCAACAATTTCGGCGCGAGCCTCAGCAAGTTTTCCTTCGCTTCGTGCACTTAAAAGAACACGCGCCCCGGCGATGGCTAAGAAGCGTCCAAGCTGCAGGCCAATGCCCAAACTACCACCGGTGATAACAGCGGTTCGCCCCTTATGCAGCCCGGGAAGGACTCGCGAGATCGAGGAGGGCATGGCGCTTTTTCCCGTCGAGCGTTTAATGCTTTTGGGTAGCCAGAGATTAATCGAATCCATTTTTCGCACCCGATTGGTCAGCGTCGCTGCCCAGTCAGCCGCAAAGGTGAGCGCTTCTTTGTCCTCGGTGTCGTAACGAACCATCTGATTGGGCTGAACAGCCCATTCAAGATCGCCTGCGTTAGCCAGCGTCTCGTCTTCGTGACGCCAGCCTCGAATCAAGGCTTCCACAGAGGCTCGGATGATTTCATTCATCAGATTGCCGTGTCCGTCCGATGGGTTCGTGACGTAGACAATCGCGGGTGACTCATCTTTACCAAAGCAGCGGTCTAAATTACGCGCAAAACTCGATGCAAACGCAACCGGCGCAACAACCTCGTCTCGAACAAAATTGGCAACGTCCTCGTCACTGGCGGTGCACAGTGAGTAGCCGTATTCACCATTGGGTTTCTGCGGCAGTAATATGACGCCATCGAGACGACCAAACTGATCGTCGATGAGTTGCATCGAGCGGTCGACCGATTCGCGACGCAAGGGATCAAGGTGCGACAGCTGAACATCTCCGAGACCTCGTGACTGAACAAGCGATCGGGCATGTCCTACCGTGCCAAGATTGCGGAAGGCCAGCATGACGCGCGCGCCACTTTGCATTTGTCGCTCGGCAAACGTAACCGCCTCGTGATAGTCATCACCGCCCAGTATCAGGACAACCTGACCGGAGAGGTCCTCAAGTCGCTTATCCGGCCAGGAGACAAGCTGCGAACGGCTTTGTGCCGGCACCTGCATTCCATTGGTGACTTCAATATGGTGACCGGAGAGTGCGGAAGATTCGTCTGAGGCCAGCCAGACAATGCCAGATGCGACGTCTGTGGGTGTGGGGTACTTGTACTCAAGACCACCGTCCGATGTTCGTGTCGTGATCATTAGGTCGCGAAACTCTTTACCGGTGCTTCCGGGCTCGACGCCCTGAAGTTCATCCATGCGAGCGAAAACGCTCTCGATGCGTTCGGACTCAATAGGCCCCGGGAAGAGGGTATTTACCCGAATACCCTGGCTCTCTCCGAGTTCGAGCGCCAGGCCTTTGCCGAGTGCATTGAGCCCAGACTTTGGGACAACGTAAGGAATTCTGCCGTAGTAGTGCGTACGTGAAAAAATAGTGGAAACGTTAATGATGCTGCCGCCTGCGGCCATGTGAGGTGCCACTGCACGAACCATATTCCAAGGTGCGCCAAGCAGGTTCATCGCAGACTCAAACATAGTCTGATCTGAATCGGCCTCACGTTTCTCAGCATCGGTAAAGGGAATGTCTCGAAGCGTGAACTTGGGTCCTGCAGCACCGGCATTGTTCACCAAAATATCGACTGCGCCAAAAGCATCAACCGTCTTAGCAACAATATCTCGACACACCGCAGGGTCCGCACAGTCACCCGTTGCACTGACCATTGCCCCATGCTCGAAGCCCTCATCGACCAGGTCTTCGATAAAGCCATCGAGCTTGCTTTGGTCTCGCCCGGTGAGCATGACGCGCGCGCCCTCGCGAAGCAGTTGGCGCGTAATGAAACTGCCAATCGAGCCCGCAGCACCGGTCAAGATAATGCACTTCTTATCGAGCCGACGCCCAGCGACTGACCGCGTGAGCAGGTCTTGGGGTATATCGCTCAAATCATTCATCGGAGTGCTCCTGCTGATCCGGTTTCTACTTTAGTAAGGGTCTCTCCGCGGTCTAATGCGTCACGGATTGCCCAGGCGCGATAGAGTTCGTCGCGCGACTTTAGGTTTGTTCGCGGAAGTGCGTGCAGGGCAACGTAGTTCGCGCCTGCGTGTCGGTTCTCCCACATCGCCTGGTGCGCTTGTGGCACGTCTTCCATCGGAATAATCGTCGGTGGAAGAATGTTAATGTGACCGGCAGCAATTCGCTCCTGCATCTCTGCAAACTCCCGAGAAGTGTTCAGGTGTGTTCCTCTGATTTCCGCAGTGGGCATTAGAATACGACGCTGTCGCATCCACACCTGTGGCGCGTAGAAGCTGAAGCGAGCACCCTTTAAGTCTTCTGAATAGACGACCTTGCCAACGTTGGGCTTAACCAGTGAGGTGGCGAGTGCAAGTCCGTCGCGTCCGGCACGCTCAAACACCACATCAGGAAGGCCGCGCTTGTCGAGCGTATTACGCAGCAGCGGCGCAATAGCCGATCCGATGGGCTTCAATGTGCGATCAGAGAAGGCTCGCACCGACTCTTTGAAGGCGGCGGACTCGGTAAACGGATTTGGCATTTTCTGAAACGGGCCGGGCGGGTCAAAATCGTCTCCGAGGCGTCGCTCGATTTCCTCGATGCTGACCGCGCCCTTCATTTGAGTACCAAAGCCCAAAGACGACACGAATTCACGTTGCGAAACGGTGTCGACCAGAACCGCGACTTGTGCGCCTCTTTGGCACCCCACCTCGATGGCTTCAATGGCGACTGGATCGACGATGCCATCCTCTGCACCCGGACCATAAACCACCAACAGTGATTGCCCCGCGCGCAGCCCCGCCTTTGAGAACTGCACGGCCGGCGTTGTAGCGCCTGATTTACCCATGAAGGTGAAGCGATAGCCCGATGAGGCACCGTAAAACGTGAGCACACCGTTCTCGCCAAGTAACTGAAAAGAGCGCGGAAAGGCGGTTTCGCCTGCGTGCGACACGGAGTAGTCAATTTGCCCGCCCGCAAGCGCTTCGGCTTCAGCAACGAATGCTTCACCCGCGGCTTCCCAAGCTTCCCACTGTGAGGGATCGTCGGGAACTGACGTGAAGATGTCAGACCAGCGGTCGTCCTTTCGGTTGATCGCATGACCGCCGACGGCCTCAACGCGTTCACCGCGGCTGTCGCTGGACACCATGCCCAGTGCACGGCAGCTTGACGACAAGGCGCTTCTGAGACAGTCGTAGCCGGTACCGGTCGACGCGCCCTCGACAAACAGTCGCTTGCCGGGCTCGATGGCGAGTGTGTTGTACAGAGCGCGATGAATGGTTCCCATCGTCAGGCCATAGGAGCCCGCTTCCTCGATACTAAGGCCCGGTAATTTGGCGTGAAGTTGAGGTCCCTGAACCGTTAAAAACTGGGCGTGTGTCCCATCGTTTTGCTCATAGCCTTGGATTCGAAAATCGGCGGCCATGGGGTCAAGACCTTGGTCTGGCGACATCAGCTCGCTTTGACCCGAGTACACGCTCACGATATCACCTACCGACAGCCGGCCTTCTCGTACCAAGTCTTGGCCTAACTGAGCGACAAGACCGACGCCCCCTGAGCCGGTGACTTGAACGTCGGCGTCTCTGGCGTCAAAGGGTGATACCGGAATGCCGGTAATCGCCCAAATGTCGTTAAAGTTCATCTCTGAAGCGAGAATGTAGATCAATGCCTCGTTGGGACGGGGCTGGGGTGTGGGGAATACCAGTTCTTTCTCGGCGACCTCAGGGTCTCCGTGAAGTGGTCTGCCATCGTGGTGAGACCGCATGACACCGTATCCCAGTTGATACTCGGGTATGGGCGTGATGCCGGGGAAGAAACTCGCACCCATGGGAAGCAGTCTGCCCGCTTCGATGAGCGTTGCGCGCTCATCGGCGCTCGCGTCTGGCTGAACCTCTTTGGGTTTAGGCGGCAGCGGTGCGCTCCGCTTTTCAAGAAATGCAGATATACCCGTGGGCCCGCATTCTGGGTCACAGACGCCTTGAGCAAAGAGCTCTGCTTCGAGTGTCAGACCCGCCGATTGACCCTGTTGCGCGCCGGTGAGCATTGCTGTGATGATGAAATCAGCCGGCTTCTCTCGACCGCTGTTACGGATTTGATTCAGGGCTCGGGCAACACCTTCATGTGTAACGATTGATGCGTCAATGTCCAAGGGCTGCTCGCGTTGTGCCTTTAGCTTTCGGCGACGCGCAGTCGACGACTTTAATGCATCACCGCCTGCAAAATGGTCCCGCAACGCGGCCATTGCCGCCTCAACGGTTGAGAGTCCTTCTGCGGTCACAATGTCGTCCACGAGGCCGATCTGCAGTGCGGACTCAGCATCAATGGTGCGACCGTCTAGCATCATGCGCAGCGCCTCTGCTGCGCCATCAACGCCGTGAGCGTCGTATAACTTTCGTGTGAGTCTCTGAGTGCCGCCATAGCCGGGCAATAAATTAAGATTAATCTCAGGCTGTCCAAACTCAGCATGTTTAGCCGCAATCACGTGCGAACACGCCAGCACCAGCTCGTTACCACCGCCTAAAGCTGGACCGTTAACGGCCGCAATGATCGGGATGTCGAGGTTTTCGAGGGTGGCAAAGGCAGTTTGCGCTGCGTTAGGCAGTGTTTGGGCTGACTCTAAATCGCCTTTCTCACCGATTTTTAGCAGTTCTTTCACGTCAGCACCGGCGACAAACGTGTTGCGAGCACCGGTAACCACCATTGCTGAAAGGTCTTCTTGGTGTGCGAGCTGAGACAGTGCGGTGTGCAGCTCATCGAGCGTTCGTTCGCTCAAGGCATTGACGGGTGGACTGTTAATCACCACAAGGGCCACCAGGTGGCCGGGCGCGACTTCGTGCGTTTCCACGCGCAAATAGCGCCAGGTCTGCACAACGCGCCGTGCTTGCGTGAGGCTTCCAAAGTCCTTCCACTGAGCAACAGCTGTTCTAATTTCTTCAACTGATTCCGGGTTCTTCAGTGTGGAAATATCACCCAACGGTTGATCCAATAGTATCGATCTGAGGGTTCGCCGCATGTATTTTCCGGAGCGTGTCTCTGGGAACGCCGACACGACTAAAAAGTCGGAAGGGACTGCGGTGGCCCCTTTTTCTGATCTCACTAAAGACTGGAGTCGCGCGAGGTCATCGTCTGATAGTTTTCGACCCGCGGCGGCCACAAGAAATGCGACGGGTGTTTCACCTTTTTCGTCATGAGGTGCACCAACCACGACCACGTTGCCGACGGGGGAGTCTTCTCGCAGAGTTTTATCGCGCAGAATCGCCCCTTCGATTTCCTCGGTTCCAATGCGGTGCCCGGAGACGTTGATCACGTCATCGGACCGTCCGTGGAGCGTGTATGCACCGTCTTCGTGTTGGCGCGCATAATCGCCTTGTGTGTAAGCGAGTTCGCCGTCCCAGCGACTGAAGTACACCTCGTTAAATCGAGCAATGTCGCCACACCAGTGACGTTCAAACAGATTGTCGGCATCGCCCCATAGCGTACGTGCGAGGTAAGGGTAAGGCTGCGTAATCACCAGCTCACCTTTTTCACCGGACTCTGCGGTTCGCCAAGCGGTCACTGTGCCGTCGGTAGCCGTGGTCTCCGCAATTCTTACTTCGGCTTGAATCCAGGGTAGCGACCATGTCTTTGCGTCGGACGCCAAGGGCTTGTAGCCCCCCCAAGGACAGCTGAAGACAATCCCACCGTGCTCGGTTGCCCAGTAGGAGTTAATGTAATGTTTGCAAATGTTGTCCATTGCAAATTGCTGTACTGCGGGTGATACCGGCTCGGCGCAAAAGGTGCCTGCCCGCAGTGAGGACATATCAAAATCTGCCATTTCGCGTGCGCTTGCGGGGTCAGTCATCACGGCCTTGAGGAACGTGGATCCGGCCTTGAACAGCGTGACCTTGTAGCGCTCAATAATGGATGAAAAACGACCGGCGTGCGGGAACAACGGTGAGCCCTCGGCAATGACCGTGGTCATGCCTTGCACAAGGGGCGCGGCAATCAGATAGCTTTGACCCGTAATCCAGCCCGGATCGCCAATCACGTACAAGGTGTCATCGTGCGTTGCATTGAATACGGTCCGCATGGTGTGACTCACGCCGCTCAACCAGCTGCCGTGCGTGTGAACAACGCCTTTGGGTTTTCCCGTAGATCCTGAGGTGTAGATGATGAATAGCGGAAAGTTTGCGTCCACGCTAACGGCGGGGAGCACGCCGTTGAGCTTCGCCCACAGTGCACTCGGCGCATCGTCGGCGAGCTGTTCAAAGGTATCGAGTCCCAAGTCCTTTGCAATTTGATCTTTAGCCTTAGCCACTAAGTCGTTGGAAAGCTTGTCGCGTGCGTGCTCAACGATCTCTTGACCGGTGTATTGCACAACAATGACGTGTTCCACATCATGTTTCGCATCTGCGAGCTGACGTGCGACGGCTGTTCTTAACTCAGCGGCCAGCTCTGCGGCGACCGTGTTCTGCTGCGCCAGTGACGCGCCAAGCTCGCGCATGACGTCGGACCGCTCAAGCGTAATCTCGCCCTCTAGCGAGGCATACACGTCGTCGTACAGCACGTCCGCAAGACTGCCCAGATTGTAATCGTCTAACACCGTCTTAAGTGTTGTGAGGGCGGTCTCGCGGGGAATGTAATTGTCGAGTGCAGGGTCGGTGTAGGTCCCTTTGTAGGCAACCCCCTCTGCATTTCGATAGCCGCCGTCAGCTGTGATGACCAGCTTGGCACCGGCGTCATGAATTCGATCCGATAGCGTCTTCGCGGAAAACCCGCCAAATACAGGCGTGTAAACAATACCGAGGCGTTGCGCCGCGAGCATGTAAAACACTTGCTCTGGAATATTAGGTAAATTAAAGGCGATTCGATCACCCGTTTGCAGGCCGAGATCTTGAAGTACGCGCATTCGCGCAATGATTTCCTCAAACAGTACGCGATAACTAAAGTGTTGCTCCGTAACTGGGCCGCCACGGCCTTCGTTTTTTGAGGGGTCCCAGCGATCACCTTCGAAAATAATGGCGGTTTTGTCGGCACGACCTTGTAAAAGATGCCGGTCCACCAGATTAAAGCAGGCGTTCGTTTGACCGCCGACAAACCACCGATAGTAAGGCGCTGCGGTTTGATCAAGAACATCGCTCCAGGGGGTCCAAGCGTCTGCCTCCAGGTGAGTGTCTTGGCCTTGCACGGTCCAGCCTCGCCAAGGGCCACCATCAGCGCGTGCAAGCCACGCGCCACTGGATGGGTTCTGCCAATGGATTTCGCGCGCGGCAACGTCGGCGTGGAAGCTGTCCGCATCGTGATTGATACGACTTCGAAGCGCATCCTCATCTGACTGGGATGCTAATACGCCCCAGGTACGGTCATCGCTCATGGTGTTCTCCCTCTCGAAAAATCATCTGCAGAGGGGAACGATCCGGTTTGCCGATCAACAATGCGCTTACAGCACTGCGCAGTTGCTGAACGTCAAACGCCGGAGCACCGGCCATTCCCACACCACTGGATTACGCTGAAGATACGTCACCCAAATGGGGGCAGATCACCAAAATTGGTATTTTGTCACAGGGGAAATGCTGGCTATTTTACTAGGTCGTCCGCAACGCTTCTTGAAATAAATGTGGGTCCACATTGCCGCCTGATAAAACGATGACCAAATCCTTGCAGTCCGGAAGACGATCACTAAAAAGCGCTGCAGCGAGCGCGACGGCGCCGCCGGGCTCGACAACAATTTTAAGGGTGTCGAACGCGTGGGACATCGCCTGCAAGACCTCATCGTCACTCACGACTAAGCCTTCACCGGCCAAGTTTTGCAATATGGGGAACGTCAGTTCGCCCGGTGTGGGTGTGATGATGGCGTCACAGAT
>JAQXEB010000093.1 GCA_029251065.1 Luminiphilus sp. | reverse complement strand
GTCAAGTCCGCCAACATACCCCGCGGTTAGAATTGCTGGACTTGCCGCCCCCGCGAACGTTGCACCGATGTAGCTGGCAATGCCACCCGCAGGGAAGTCACGCCAACGATAGGTCATGTACTTCGTCTCGTCGGTGTAGCGCAGTCCCGCGGTGAGTGACCACTTATCCGAAGCCGTCCAAGTGGCCTCTCCGAACACAGACTGGGCATCACCACCAACGTCAAAGCCGCGACTTGCGGAGGCTGCGAGTGCATACGTCGGCGATTGAACGTTACGCATTTCACCGTAGTCTTCCCAGTCATAAAAGCCAAAGGCCCAGTCGACTGAGCCGGTGCTGCCAATGACTTGAATCTCGTGGCTCTCTTGCTCGTAGTCGTTCGCAAGATCCGTCCAGAAAATACCGTCGCCATTGTTGGCGTTAATGGCATCGATCATGTCGATCGCGAGGGTGAAGTTATCAGCCGCCGCATTGTTAAAGCCCAGGTTAGGTATGACTTGTCCAAACAAAGCGCCACCAATGGTTTGTAAAGTGAGATCGCTTCTCACGCCCGACGAGATCGAGTTGTCGATGCCGTCGAGGTCACTAATAGAGTAGTCCTCCATGGTGCGCTTACCATAGATATACTTGACGTTAACGCTGTCACTCCACTCGTAGTTGAGCGTGAGGGTGTGTGAGTCATTATCAATGGACGCGTAGCCGGGTACATCCGTCGAGCCTGAGTTCGGATGAGAGTCGGCGTTGGCGAGAACGCCGTTAGCCCACTCTACATAGTCGTTTGACCACCCGAGGAACTGTTGAATCTGTGGCAGATTCGGCAGTAAACCAAACTGAACAGATTGCGCGACGCCGCCGGCGATCGCTTGAACCGTTTGAATCCGTGAGGCGCTGTCAATGGGGACGGCGGTCTGATCGCCGCCAGCAGCGAGGTAACCTGCAAGCGCGGCATAGCTCGGGTTTAGACCCGTAACCACGTTGTGGTTATCCAACTCATTGTTAACACTGCTGCTCGAGAACGCGTAGTCCAGCGATAGGCGGTCTGTCATGTCCCACGCCATCGCGAATCGGTAGCCATCGCGATCGATGCTGTTGAACCCGTCCAGTTGAGGATTGGTGTTCTCGTAGAAGGCGTCGCGCTGTCTATCGTTCCAAGAGATCGCGGTTCTAATAGTGTCGGAGAGTGGGATATCGGCCCGAATAGAGTACTCAGTGCGGCCATAGTTACCCATGCTTCCGCGAAGGGAGAGTCCGAACTCGTCTGCGGGGGCCTTTGAAATATAGTTGATGGTGCCCGACGTTGAGTTACGGCCCGAGAGCGTTCCTTGTGGTCCTTTCAAAATTTCGATTCGTGCCAAGTCGACGATGTCTACTGAACTGCCTTGGTTCTTGCCAATGTAGACTCCGTCGATATAGCGACCCGCGGCGGGGTCAAGCGAGAGGTTAGGCGCGCCGTCGCCAATACCGCGGATGACAAATGCCGTTGATGAGCCGCCTTGAGGTGAGGCGTAGCCATTAACACCGACAACCTCATTCATCAGGTCGAGGTTGTTATTGATGCCACGCTCAGCGATGTCTTTTTCGCTAAGGGCTTCAATTGAAATCGGCGTGTCCTGAACGCTGGCTTCGCGACGCTCAGCCGTGACAACCACTTCTTCGAGTTGTGCAAATGCTGTTTCTGCGGCCATAACAGTCATTACAGCGGTCGCTAACAGCGTCTTAGGGCTAGATGGCTTCATGGTTTTAACCTCGTTTTTAGAGTTATTGATATAGAGACTACGTCTTTCTCTTAAAAGATATGGCATTTAATATGCCAAATCAATTTTACTTTTTCAATTCTGAGACCCGCCTTTCACTGTACTGCTCGCTTGAAGCTGCGCGTCTGCGTTCACCTTAATAACAACACACACATTATTGTCGCTATTTTGTCTGGATAGTGTCGCTCAGAGCGACTGCCGAGGGAATCCTTCACTGGGCCTTTGTTTAGAGCAAACGGACTACCCGTTTTAGACCAAAATTTCGGCGAAATTGCGTCTGAATAGACCCACCGACTGCATGACCGGTGGCCGTCTATCACCTTCCTTTTCAAAATCGTATTGCTAAGTCGTAGTATGCTTTCAGGGGCGGCAACCGCAGCCCCCGGGACCAGAAGTCAAAGGAGAGTGTGATCATGAAGGCCCTCGTTTTTAACGGTCCGCGTGACATCCAGTACGAGACGTTTCCTGACCCGTCTCTAGAAACTAATAACAGTGTCATTTTGAAGGTTGAGCGATGCAGTATTTGTGGCTCCGACCTGCACATGTACCACGGTGAAAATTTAGGTCAGGCAAGCTACGGCGGCGATGTAACGCCGTTTTGTGTGGGCCATGAATTTACAGGAGAAATCGTTGAAGTCGGTTCGCAGGTCCATCGTTTTGGTGTTGGTCAGCAGGTTTTGGCGTCGGGTGGGGCACCTTGTGGCAAGTGTAAGAACTGTTTGTCCGGACACGTCCAACGCTGCACTGGCTGGACAGCATTTGGCTTGAGTGGCGGGATGAACGGAGGGCAAGCTGAATTTGTTAACGTGCCGATGGCCGATCTGACCCTACAGCCTATTCCTGAGGGTGTGACCGTGGAACAAAGCATTCTTTTAACCGACGCCATGTGTACAGCCTACTTTGGGCTCACGCGCACCAGCCTATTACCCGGCGATGTTGTGGCTGTGGTGGGTTTGGGGCCCATTGGTTTGATTGGCGTGGAACTGGCGTTCACGCTCGGTGCGTCCGAAGTCTTTGCCATTGATCCGGTCAGTCACCGCCGTGATCATGCTCAGGCACTGGGCGCCACGGCATTAGATCCCAGTGAGGCACTGCCCGTGATCATGGACAAAACCCTGGGCGCAGGGGTGCCGCGCGTATTTGAGGCCTCGGGGTCTAAGGACGCAGTGGCGTTGGCGATCAAAATAGCGGGAAGAGGGAGTACCGCGTCATTTGTCGGATTGCCGCAACCCGACGTCCAGCTGCCAATGCTGAAGGTGCTTTTTAAGGATATTACGATTCGCGCGGGTGTCGCATCGGTGATTGACCAGTGGCCCCACCTTATTCCGCTCTTGCAGCACAGACGTTTGAAGGCCGAGGGGCTCTTTTCGCACACAATGACGCTGTCTGAGGGGGCCGAGGCTTATCGCATGTTTGACCGACGAGAGGACAACGTACTCAAGATCATGATGACGGTCTGAAAGGATATCCTGTCTTCGCGGCGCCTTTCCCTCAAAGGTAGGGCATTTGTATGGTTGAGCTGTTGTCTACTCTAATTTCAGCACCATTGATGTGTCGTGATTCGTGGCCGGCTAAGAAGAAAATGACGTCGGTGACGGCCTCGGGTTCGCAGGCAAAGCTGTAGGCCTTCATCGCCTGGTCTGGCGTCATTTCAGGAAACTCGCCTTTCATGTGCGTGACCATGTCGGTCAAGATTCCATCGGGATGAACACTGTTACAGCGAATAGGGAGCTGATTGGTTTGGCAGTGAACGGCAACGCTCATGGTGAGACTTCGCACGGCAGCTTTCGCTGCACCGTAGGCGATGAAGTGAGGGTATCCCGCCAAGGCTGAAGACGAGGACAGATTTATAATCGAGGCGGCGCTGCTCTTTTTTAGCGCGTCGAGCATGTACTTCATTCCGAGAAATACCGACGTGCTGTTGACCTCCATCATGTTTTTGAAGTCCTCAACAGACGACGTCTCGATGGTGTAAGTCATTAGAATCGCCGCGTTATTCACCAAAACGTCAAGCTTTCCGTGCTCCGAAATCGTTGCTTGAGCGAGTGCCTGCCAGTCTGTCTCACTCGTCACATCGCAGGTGCGATAGCTCTCACAGTCATGTTCAAACAACCCATCCGGTAGTCGTATGTCGGTTCCGATAACAGTGTAGCCCTGTTCGGCGAATTTTTTGACCGTGGACTGGCCGACGCCGCCCGCAGCTCCGGTGATGACGGCGACTCGATTACTTGCATTAGACACAAAACAACTCCTTTCAGGGCCTTTCTAAAAGCGTACATACGCAATTTAATAAGAAACAAGAGTGCCTATTTTGTGCAGTGGACTGCAAGTGCAGACGACTGCTCAAATGGACCATGAGAAGAAAGTCGTACCGTGGGATGGTCGACGCGTGTCCCTGCGTCGATCAGTTGGTGATGTTCACGCGGTATTGAGCGTTAAGGAGGTGGTGGAGTGTTGCTCGAAAATAAAGTGGTGGTGATCAGTGGGGTTGGCCCAGGACTTGGACAAACGCTGGCGAAAATGGCCGCCCAAGAGGGTGCTTCTGTCGTGCTTGGCGCACGAAGTCAGGATTTTCTTGATGCGGTGGCGGAGGAAATCCGGACTGCGGGTGG
>JAQXEB010000092.1 GCA_029251065.1 Luminiphilus sp. | reverse complement strand
GCACCCGTCCAGCCAATTTTTTCCGCTCTGTCGGCATCGCGAGCGCCAATGCTCATCCCCACTAACGAGGTCATGGCCGCACCGATTCCAAAAATTAACGAAGACATTAAAAACTCGATGCGCGAGCCAATGCCATATCCGGCGAGCGCCTGTTCTCCAAATTGCCCCACGAGACCCGTAAGGACTAGGATTGTGGTCACTGTCGAAAGTGGGGACAGTGATGCAGGAAGCGCAACACGACCGATGTCGTAAAAGTGTTGCCGGCTAAACTGGCACTGATCAAGGCGCAAATTCGCTTGAAGGGGCGCGCGAATTAATGTGTTGATAATCACGACGGCCATCAGGGCACAGGTTGCAATGACGGATATTGCTGCACCCAACAGCCCCAGCTGTGGCGCACCAAAGTAGCCTAGGATGAGTGCCCCAGAGAGCGGCACCTGAATCACAGACCCAATAATCATCATCCGGGCGGGGTACTTCATATCACCCAATCCCCGAAAAATAGCGCTTGCGACGCCCATAATCCAGATGCTGACACTTCCACCAAAGAGCACAGCGCTGTAGGTCAACGCCAGTTCAAGTATGGGCCCTGAACCACCGAGCAACGACAAGAAGAAGCGGCCTGAGATCAGGAACGCGACCAGGAGTGCGGCCGGGCCTGCGACCGCTAGCACCAGGCCATGCCACATTAGCTGCTCGGCTCGAGATTTATCGCCTGCACCCAGCGCACGGGCAATAGCGGATGAGACCGCATTTCCCAGTGCACCCGCAGACAGCATTTGCATCAGCATGAGCATAGGGAAAACTAAGGCCATGGCCGCAAGAGGGGTACTGCCAAGCTGTCCTACGTACCAGACTTCAGTGAGGCTAACCGTTGATTGAACGATAAACGCCAGACTACTGGGCACCGACAGTTTGACCAACAACGGCAGAGCAGGTGCGGTAAGAAGGTGCTGTGTACGTTGATCCATAGCGCGCCATTACGGCCTATGTGGCGGACCCACACAAGCTTTTTTTGATACTTGTGGCAATACCGCGCTCGACTCATCATGCATCCTTTACGCGGCCAAGAGGATGCAACGGTGCCAGCACATCCTTGAAATTAAAAAAACATACCAAGAGTTCAATTTGGTCGTGATAAAGCATCGATTTTTGTCGACGAATTTGGCACTGTAACGGCCGTTCTACTCACACATATTAATAATCTGTCCATTGGAGATGGTTCATGCCTCACGCTGCATACATTTACGAAGCCCTGCGAACGCCTCGCAGTAAGGGAAAAAAAGACGGCACGCTCCACGAAGTGAAGCCGGTGGATTTGGGCGCTGGTTTACTTCGGGCCCTACAAGCGCGCCATGATTTGGACACCAGCTATGTTGACGATGTTGTCATGGGGTGTGTCACACCGGTTGGCGAGCAGGGCTCGGACATTACGAAAATGATTGTTCAGAACGCAGATTGGGATGAGTCCGTTCCAGGCGTTCAGCTTGACCGATTTTGTGCCTCAGGATTAGAAGCCGTAAATACCGCTGCACAGAAAGTGGCCTCTGGGTGGGAGGATTTAGTCGTTGCGGGTGGTATCGAGTGCATGTCTCGAGTACCCATGGGATCAAACGGGGGGGCGATGGCGAGCGACCCAGCCTTCGCGCTAAAGACCGGTTTTGTGCCACAGGGTATCGGTGCAGACATGATCGCAACCATTGACGGTTACAGCCGTGAAGACGTAGACGGGTATGCTGTGGAGTCTCAGCGCCGTGCCGCGCAAGCCAGAGACAACGGCTGGTTCGACCGGTCGGTTGTGCCGGTTAAAGACGCTTCGGGTATCACGATTTTAGAGCGAGATGATTTCATTAAGCCTGACACCACCCTTGAGGGTCTGTCACGACTCAAGCCGTCGTTCGAAGTGCCTGGTCAAATGGGTTTTGATGACGTCATCCTCACTAAGTACAACGAGTACAGCAAGGTGAATCATGTCCACACACCGGGAAATTCGTCGGGCATTGTCGATGGCTCAAGTGCCGTGCTGATCGGGAGTGAGAAGGCTGGGAAAGATTTATCCCTGACTCCACGAGGACGCGTCGTTGCCACCACCGTGTTGTCTACAGACCCCATTATCATGCTTACCGGGCCGGGACCTGCGGCCAAAAAGTGCCTTCAAAAGGCGGGTCTGTCGGTCGGCGATATTGACTTGTGGGAAATCAATGAAGCTTTTGCGTCGGTGGCCCTTCGTTACATGAAGGACCTGGGTATCAGTCACGAGATTACGAATGTTGTTGGCGGTGCGATTGCAATGGGGCATCCGCTCGGTGCAACCGGTGGATGCTTGGTTTCTGCCATGTTGGACGAGCTTGAGCGACGGAATATGAAACGCGCCATGCTTTCACTGTGCGTGGGCGGTGGTATGGGTATTTCCACGATCATCGAGCGCGTTTAAGCGGGAACGGGAGTTAATATCAATGAGTTTTCATTACGAAAAAGACAACAACAACATCGTGACCGTCACTATGGACATGGACGGCCCCGTTAATTCTATGAGCGACGCATTCCTTCCGGCACTAGAAGCGACACTGGGCAAGCTGGAAGCTGATGCTGACCTTGCTGGGGTGATTTTGGCGTCGGGCAAGTCAACGTTTTTCGCCGGCGGTGACCTCAATATGCTGTGTGCGGTCACTGAAGAGACTGTCGAAGCGTTTTTCGAGGGTATGTGTGCGACGAAAGCCGCAATGCGCCGACTTGAAAAGCTGCATGCGCCGGTATGTGCGGCCATCAATGGTGCTGCACTGGGTGGTGGCCTGGAACTTGCGTTGTCGTGCCACCACCGAATTGCCTGGAACAACCGTAGCGTCCAACTTGGCTTTCCCGAGGTGACGCTGGGACTGCTTCCTGGTGGCGGTGGCAATGTGAAAGCGGTTTACCTCATGGGGCTCATGGCCGCTAACGAATACATCGTCGAGGGCAAGCGTGTGGCCCCGGAAAAGGCACTCGCATCGGGTCTTATCGACGCAGTGATCGAGGACAAAGATGGACTTTTGTCGGCGGCTAAGCAGTGGTTATTAGCGAATAAAGATGATGAGTCGGCGCGTACTCAGCCCTGGGATACCAAGGGTTATAAAATTCCAGGCGGAAATATTCGTAACCCACAAGTGGCGCAGATGGTGACCATGGGTGCACCGATGATTCGCAAGAATACGCGTGGCCTGCTCCCTGCCCCCGAGAAAATTTTTGACGTCGCCGTTCAGGCATTGACCGTCGACTTTGAGACCGCTATGCGTATTGAGAGCCGAGGTCTTGCTGAGCTCGCACTGACTCCTCAAGCAAAAAACATGATCAATACGTTTTTCTTTCAGATGAACAAGGTCAATGGCGGCGCATCACGTCCAAAATCGATTCCACCGCAAAAAACAGAGAAAGTCGGCATTTTGGGTGCTGGCATGATGGGGCAGGGAATCGCTTATTCTTCAGCCATGGTCGGTATTGAAGTGGTGCTCAAAGACATTAGCCTCGACGCGGCCGTTAAGGGTAAAGCCTATACTCAAGCCTTACTTCAAAAACGAGTCGATAAAGGGCGCATGACTGCTGAAAAGATGGCTCAGGTCCTATCACTGATCCATCCCACTGCGTCCGACGCGGACTTGGACGGATGCGATTTAATGATCGAAGCCGTGTTTGAGAACATGACGCTGAAGCATCAGATGACTCGAGATCTGGAGCCGCGCTTGGCGGACGGCGGTGTATGGGGGTCAAATACCTCGACGCTCCCGATTACTCAGTTGGCGCAAGCAAGTCAGGACGCTGAAAATTTCATCGGTATTCACTTCTTCTCTCCTGTCGACAAAATGCCGTTGGTGGAAATCATCATGGGCGAACAAACCGGTGATATGGCGCTGGCCAAAGCGTTTGATTTTACCAAGCAAATCAAGAAGACACCGATCGTGGTCAATGACTC
>JAQXEB010000091.1 GCA_029251065.1 Luminiphilus sp. | reverse complement strand
GGCATTTGGCGCGACTCGCCGCAGACCCAGTGAATAGTAACGCACTATCTGCACATGCCAAACGCCCGCCTGAAGACGCTGCTGGGTATTCTAAAGGGGTCTACACCCCTAATTCTCCTCGCGGTGATTAAGCGGTTTTATCTCCGATGGCGACTCTTAAAATCGTCAGGCGACGAGTTGGGAGCGGGAAGATTGCCTCTGCTTTGTCAGCGTTTCGCGAGACCCGGACTGCTGTCACTATCATTCCTGTTTAATATGACATACCTTATGCCAATATTTAATTGCGCGACAATGCGGCGCTGGCTCACAACAAGAGGCACTTCCTAATGAATAAAATGGTCAAAGGTTTAGGTGTCGTCGTGGGGCTTGGCGTTGTACTCGCCATCGCGTTGCCAACCCTGTTACATAAAGGCGGTTTACATCCTGCCTATGAGGGAGACTCGGTTGCTTTACCGGACAAGCGGGCGTTAATCATTACGACAAGCCACAGTGCACTCGCGGCACCTGGTGAGACGGGCGGTGATGACACCGGCGTGATGGCGTCTGAGTTCACGCACCCTTACTACGTGTTCACGGACGGTGGAATGGACGTCGATGTGTCGAGTATCAAAGGAGGGCAGATCCCCATTGATCCGCAAACCTTGAACTACATTATCCGAAGCCCAGAAGACGAGCGCTATCTTGAGGATCCCATTGCGCAAGCAAAGGTCGCGAACTCTATAGCTGTTTCTGAGGTGGATATTACGCAGTACGATATTGTCTTTATTTCTGGAGGCTGGGGTGCTGCCTACGATCTGGCACAGTCTGCCGTGTTGGGCGAGCAAATTTCGACGTCCTATTACGGTGAGAGAGAGGCGGTTATCGGTGGCGTTTGTCACGGTGTTTTAGGGCTGGTCAACGCTCAGGACAATGATGGGAATAAATTGATCGCTGGACGCAAAATGACGGGCGTCTCGGATAAACAGATTACAGAACTTGGCATCGAGGTGACGCCACTGCATCCGGAGACCGAACTGCGAAAAGCGGGTGTGATTTACGAACAGAAGACTGCGTTTCGTGACTTCTTTGCCACTCACGTGGTCGTGGATGATGAGCAACGGTTTGTAACCGGACAAAATCAAAACTCTGGATTAGAGACCGCGCATCGTATGATGAAAGTGATTTCGGATCGTGGTGAGTAATTATGAATGCTGCTCTCAGGCTCTTGGTGTTATTACTCGGTGTGTTGTTCTTGGTCATGGGTTTGCGCTGGTTATTGGCTCCCCAAGGCATTGCCCCTGACTTTGGACTCGCGCTTCAGAGTGGTGTCGGTCTGAGTTCACAGATCGGCGATATGGCCGCGTTTTTTCTGCTCCTGGGCATCTGTATTTTCACTGCCTTGGTGACTCAGCGTCGATTTTGGTACTACCCACCCATGATCCTGCTGACCTTGACCGCGCTGAGTCGTGTCCTTGCTTGGCTCATGCACGATGCGGCGTTACCGATGAATCTTATTACTCCTGAGATTGTCGTTGCGTTAGTACTGTGGGTTGCTTCTCGTCATTTATCCGACCGTGACTAGGTACGTAAAAAAAATGCGCACCCTTTGTCTCGCGTTGACGAGCCATCTCCTGATGGCGTCTGCACTGGCATCAAATGGGCTACCCGCTCAACTAATAGATCCGGTTAACCAGCAGTCAGAAAAAAATGGACCGCCCAATGTTGTTTTGATCTTGGCTGATGATCTGGGGTTTTCAGATATCGCGTCATATGGCAGTGAAATTAATACGCCGAGCCTATCTGCCCTCGCGGAACTGGGCGTCAGTTTTACCAACTACCACACGGCCGCTAACTGTGCGCCTGCACGGGCCATGCTATTAACGGGTGTGGACGCTCACCTGGCCGGGGTACCCAACATCCCCGAAATGCTCGCACCCGAGCAACAACAAACGGCGCACTATCAGGGTGTGCTGGGTCAAAACGTGGTCACGGTCGCGACCTTGCTGGAGGATGCCGGCTATCACACTTACATGGCCGGTAAGTGGCACTTGGGCACTGACGCGGGCCTGTTGCCGAGCGAGCGAGGCTTTGAGCGGACAGTTGCACTCGCGGACTCCGGGGCTGACAACTGGGAACAACGGCCGTATATCCCTATTTATCAGACGGCTCATTGGTTCGCAGACGGCGAGGTTTACCAATTACCCGACGACTTCTATTCGTCTCGCTTCTTAGTCGATAAGACCATTGAGTTCATAGACAGCAACGCTGAAGACGGTCGTCCATTTTTTGCCTACCTCCCTTTTCAGGCTGTACACATTCCGGTGCAGGCGCCCCAGAAGTTTATTGATCCCTACATGGACGTTTACGCTGAAGGCTGGACAGCGATTCGCCAGCAGCGCTACCAGCGTGCCGTCGCGCTGGGCGTAGTGCCGTCAGGTATCGACTTGGTGGACATGAAAACGACCGGTGACTGGAGCGCGTTGAATGGTGAACGACAGCGCTACGAGGCCAAGCGAATGGCGGTGTACGCCGGCATGGTTGAAGCGATGGATCACCACATCGGGCGACTGGTTCGGCATCTCAAAGCACAAGGGCTGTTTGAAAATACCCTATTTATCTTTACCTCTGACAATGGGGCTGAGGCGTCTGGACCGAGTGATCCGGACAATTTTGCCACGCAACGGCAGCTGAGCTCGCTGGGATACAACAGTGATTATGAGACTCTTGGTCTCAAGGGGAGTTACAACTCGATCAGTCCAAGCTTTGCCAGCGCCGCCGTTAGCCCGCTCGCGGACTACAAGTTTTACGTCGGAGAGGGCGGAATGCGCGTGCCGATGATTGTGGCGGGTGCGTCGCTTCCGCGACAGGGTGTTTTGAGTGACGCGTTCTCGTTTGTCACCGACATCACCCCCACTATTTTGTCGCTCACGGGCGTCAATGCACCCGGGAAGCGGTACGCCGGTCGACCCATAGAGCTCATGATTGGGAAAAATCTCGCACCGCTATTACGGGGTGGTGTGGATCGTGTCTACTCAGAGGACGACACAGTGGGTTACGAGCTCGCGGGCAATGCGGCGTTGTTTCAAGGGGACTACAAAATCGTTTTTAACCGCAGGCCACTGGGAGATGCGCGCTGGCGGCTCTTTAACATTAAGCGGGACCCTGGAGAGACGCGTGACTTATCAAATGAGTCGCCGGGGCGGTTGCAGACCATGCTCTCGGCCTACCAACGATACACGGTAGACAATAAAGTGCTTCCCATACCTCCGGGTTACGGGCACCTGAAGCAGCTTGTCCTGAATGCAGTGCAGGGCAGGCTACGAGAGCCGCTGCTGGTTACGTTAATCACGTTACTGATACTAGCGCCGTTTTATGTTTATTTTCGGCTGAGGTCACGTTAACGGATCCCTGAAGGTTAAACGCAAAAGTTTGCTCAACCTCGCGGTTGCCGG
>JAQXEB010000090.1 GCA_029251065.1 Luminiphilus sp. | reverse complement strand
TACGTCATTACATTTGCAGGCGCAGATAGAACAGGCCTCGTCGAAACCCTTGCTGACCTGGTCAAAGCCCATGGCGGCGACTGGCAGCAAAGCGAGCTCACTCGACTCGGGGGTGCGTTCGCGGGTGCCATCTTAGTGTCTGTCTCCAGCGAGGGGTTTAACGCCCTCGACCAAGCGATTCAAACCGGCGGCAATACAAAACTTGCCATTCACCTGACCAGAGCAACCGCTGAACCTGACATTGAACCGAACCTGCGTTTAAGATTAACCGGACCTGATCGACCCGGAATCGTGTACGAAATTACACATGAGCTTGCGGAGTTACAGATCAACATTCTCCATTTCAGTTCTCACGTCCAAAGTGGTGCTTGGTCTGGTGAGGCTCTTTTTATCGCAGACTTAGAGACGCGGACTCCTGCTGATCTAGACCTTGATGAGCTGCGCGATCGCTTGGACGCGATCGAAGAGAAAATGACCCTCGAAATCGATATTGAATCCGCGTCGGATTAAGGCCTGCGCCGCATCCACCGCAGTAAAAAACCCGAAGGCACCGCGATTAGCGCCAGCAAGCAAACGCCCTGAACACTAAGCCATGCGTACGCGAGAAGCTTGTCGGCGGATACACCCACAATATCGACGGCTCCCCAGAACAATGCCAGCGTGGCTAGCACGCCCAAAACTGCGGTCCGCAGTGCCCGAAGCTGCCGTCTACTCATCAGTCAACGCATCCCATTAGATGATCGGAGTCGGTGACGTAACGTCTGCATTTTGCCCTCGATGGCGCAAGGCATGATCGATCAAAACAAGTGCAAGCATCGCTTCTGCGATGGGCACGGCCCGAAGCCCCACGCATGGATCGTGCCGACCCGTGGTAATGACATCCGCGGGGTCGCCATTAACATCAATGGACTGACCGGGCACTTGTATGGACGAGGTTGGCTTCAAAGCGAGACCCACAGTAATGGGTTGGCCACTGGAGATTCCACCCAACACACCGCCCGACTGATTGCTTAAAAAACCGTCACTGCTAAGCTCGTCACGATGCTCACTGCCGCGCTGGTTGACTACACCAAATCCTGCACCAATTTCGACACCTTTAACGGCGTTAATCCCCATCATTGCTGAAGCAATATCGGCATCAAGACGATCAAAAATCGGCTCTCCCCAGCCCGGGGGAAGCCCTTCTGCCTGGACCTCAAGCTTTGCCCCAATCGAGTCGCCATCACGGCGAATTTGGGTCATAAAATCCTCAATTTTCGGAATTAGGTCTCGATCACCGCAAAAAAACGGATTGGTTTCAACGAGATCCCAATCTGTTTGAGTGACCGTCAAAGGCCCGAGAGCACTCAAGCAGCCTCGAATACTCACCCCATACCGCTCGCTTAACCATTTCTTTGCAATGGCACCCGCCGCTACTCGCATTGCGGTTTCGCGCGCTGAGGATCGACCTCCCCCTCTATAGTCCCGAAAGCCATACTTCTGCTGATAGGTGTAATCTGCGTGTGCAGGCCGAAATACGTCTTTGATTTTACTGTAGTCCTTCGACTTCTGATCAGCGTTCATGATCAGCAAACCAATCGGTGTCCCCGTCGTCTTGCCCTCAAAAACACCCGAAAGAATCTGCACCTCATCGGGCTCTTTACGCTGCGTCGTAAAACGGGACGTTCCGGGTTTTCTTCGATCAAGATCTGGTTGTAGATCTGCGGCAGAGAGCGCAAGTCCCGGCGGGCAGCCATCGACAATGCAACCTAAACCGCTGCCGTGGCTTTCGCCGAAGGTGGTCACCGTAAATAGACGGCCAAACGTATTACCTGACATTGCTTCTTCCTAACTGATTACGCATTTCAAAGCCCCTCAAGATACGCTCTGCTTCGCCGCCCATTGTGCCAGATCTTGAGCCATAAAAATCGCCACGCCCTCACCACCGTGCTCTAGCTCCACCCACAGCGGCACTAAGTCCTCAGACAGATTTTCCAGCGCCTCGACGCTATACCCGACCTCTAAAATCAATAATCCCCCAGGCTTGAGTATACGGGCCGCATCCCATAGCAACAGGCTAACAAGGTCGAGTCCGTCGTCCCCGCCATCGAGCGCAAGTCCCGGCTCGTGAAGATACTCAGGCGGTAAATCTTGCATGTGCTCGGCGTCAACATACGGCGGATTCGCCAAAATAATGTCAACCGACCTATCGGCACACCACGACAGTAAATCTGCTCGAACAATACCATCAACCGGATGCACCTCTCGGTTCTCTTGCGCCAGTGACAGCGCATCCCTATCAAGATCACTCAGTACCACAAGCGCGTCCGGAAAAGCCGTCTTTGCCAACATGCCTAAGCTTCCACCGCCACAGCACACGTCAACAATAACCGCAGGGTAAGGACCGCTATACCACGGTGCAAAGCCCGACATAATTAACGATGCGACAGGTGAGCGAGGGACCAGCGCACGCGCATCACTCTTAAAGCAAAGAGGGCCCAGCCAAGCAACTTGAGTAATGTACGCCAAGGGCCATCGCTCGACACAGCGCTTGCTGACAAAGTCCTTGAGGCGCTGTCGTGCATGCTCGGGATAATCAACCTCAAGAATCTCCGCGCCAGTGTCGGTTGGTGAGCGGTCAGCCGCGGTCAACACGAGCGCCACGGCCTCGTCGTGCGCAGAGTCATACCCGTGACCAAAAAAAACATCCGCACCGATGAGCGCGTCTTC
>JAQXEB010000089.1 GCA_029251065.1 Luminiphilus sp. | reverse complement strand
GGCGCGTTCGAACGCATCCATGACTTGATCGAGCGTTATATCGCGCATTGATGGCGACAGTCTCGCCTCGCTCGGTTCAACAATTTCTTTGGCTTCGATCAGTCTGGGCTCGAAAGGCTCGTAGTAGCCCCACTCAAGAAGGCCGCCTTCGGGAGTGGTGGGATCACCCGTGTCGCGCACGTAGGCTGAATTACCCTGGTCACGCATCAAAGGATAAACAATGTCTTTGCCCGTTCCTTCAAGGTGGTCCCAAGGTCCAAAAAACAGAAGGGGATGCTCCAGTGGCAAAAGCGGTAGCTTAACGTCCGCCGTGTTGGATACGAGCGATCCCCAGATGCCGGCGCACAGAACAAGGTAGTCCGCCATGATCGTTCCCTTGGGTGTCTCGACACCCACTGCAACGCCATCTTCAACTAATATTTTGGTGGCAGGCGTATAGGCAAAGGCTTTCAATTTACCGCTGGCAACCGCTTCGTCGACCAAATCGCCCGCGACCTTTTGCGAGCGTGGGGTCACAAGTCCCGCATCGGGATCCCAAAGGGCGCCCTGAATTTCGCTTTCCTCAAGCAGTGGGAACTTCGCTTTGGCCTCGGCCGCTGAAATCATGTGTGCGTTGGTGCCGAAGGCCTTGCCTGATCCTACCTTGCGGATGAGTTCGAGCATGCGCTCATCATCGTCTTTGCGCGCAACCTCCATCCCACCGATCTCAATGTAGTTACCGCGCTTTTTGTAAAATTCTCGGCTGTACGTGCTGGTGAAGACATTGAGTTTGTCGTGGGTCGTCATGTAGCAAAAGTCAGACGCATGCGAGGTCGAGCCAATGTCGGTAGGGATCGCCGACTTTTCAAGGCCGACGATGTCGTCCCAGCCCTCTTCAATTAAGTGATGAACGACCGACGCGCCGACGATTCCGCCTTGTCCGATAACGACTACTTTCGCGTGTTTTGGAAGCTCCGCCATGAACGTCTCCTCTGGCATATTATTGTTGTTAAGATTCGCGGAAGTGTATGTCTTGTTTGTCGGAAACGAAATAGATTTTGGCGCTAAATAAAGGGTCTTTTTTCACCGTAAAGCCTGCTCTAACCCTCTCGTGTTAGCCTTCTCGAAAAGCCACACTTCTGAGTTAATAAATGGGAGCAAGTGAGGCGCTGATAACGGTGAATGTTGGTGTGAGTTATGGCGTTAAATAACCAAAGTATTACGGCGATTTCTGGCATTACGGTGGGGCACGTAACCGATCATGAAAATTTGACGGGCGTTACGGTTGTCCGCTTTGCGGGTGAGGGGGCGACCGCTGCCGTGTCAGTTCAAGGCGCGGCGCCCGGTACTCGAGAGACTGATCTTCTGGAGCCGGGTAATTTGGTCGAGCGGGTAAACGCCATTGTGCTCAGTGGCGGCAGTGCTTACGGACTTGATGCGGCGAGCGGTGTTATGGCCACGCTCGAAGCTGAGGGTTTAGGGTTGCCAGTGCTTGAGGGGGTTGTGGTTCCCATTGTACCGGCTGCTGTTTTATTCGATTTGCAACTTGGGAGTGCGGGTGTCCGACCGACTGCGCAATGGGGGGCTAAGGCCGCATTAGATGCCTCCAGTGCGCCGGTTGGGTCGGGAAATTTAGGGGCGGGAACCGGCGCGACAGTGGGTAAATTATTAGGACCGGAGCGCGCCACTAAAGGTGGCCTTGGGAACGCGCTTCGTGAATTTGAGGATGGGGTGCTTGTCGGTGCGCTTGCGGCGGTCAACGCCGTGGGCGAAGTGTTTGACAGTACTACGGGACAAACGATTGCAGGTGTTAGAGCGACTGCGCCTGGGTGCTATCAATCGGCTGTGGATCTGGCGCTCGGTACGTTGGAGAGTGGCGCGCTGATTGGCACGAATACCACGCTCGGTGTTATCGCAACAAACGTTCAGTTGTCAAAAGCGCAGCTGAAGAAAGTGGCGGAGATGGCGCATGACGGTCTGGCTCGAGCGGTAAGGCCGGTGCATACCCTGTTTGACGGCGATACGATTTTCGCTGTTTCAGTGACAAACGCACCGAAGCAGTCGCAAGCGGTGACACCTCAGTTGATCAATAAACTGGGGGTGGCGGCAGCTGCTGCAATGCAATCTGCAATTTTGAATGCGGTGCGATCAGCAGCAAGTGTTGACGGGGTGCCGGCGCAAAATGACTGGTGACCTGCATTGTTTTCCCACGACAGGCATTAAAATCCACGAAACCCAACAAGTGCGGGCGTTTTTGTATTCCTTCCCCTTGACGGACTAGCGCCGACTCCCTAGACTCCGCTCCTCAGTTACGGGACCTAGGTTCCGTGTGATTGCCTTCGACGATACAGGCGTCGATACAAGGGGCATCGCAACGACTTTGATGCGGGGTGGAGCAGCCTGGTAGCTCGTCGGGCTCATAACCCGAAGGTCGTCGGTT
>JAQXEB010000088.1 GCA_029251065.1 Luminiphilus sp. | reverse complement strand
AGCTCCCCGACCCGGTCGTTCTTTTTTTCTGGCTCATCGTCGGTTTGGTGGCGATTTCGATCATCGCCAGCCTGACCGGTGTCTCCGCGTCTCACCCGACTCAGGTGGATCCAGAGACCGGAGTTAACCGGATCATTGCAGCGACCAGTCTCTTATCAGGCGATAACTTGGCCAAGCTTTGGGTCGATATGCCGAAGACTTTCACCCACTTTCACCCGCTGGGGTATGTTTTAGTGGTGATGTTGGGGGCGGGGGTTGCCGAGCGTGCTGGTCTTTTTGGAACAGCCATGCGTGCGGGTGTCCGTGACGTGCCCAAGGCGCTACTGACACCCACAGTTGTGCTGGTAGGAATGCTTGGCAACCTTGCAGCCGATGCGGCCTACGTCGTTCTTATTCCACTGGCGGGTATTATTTTTCATGCTGCTGGACGGCACCCTATTGCGGGGATTGCCGCCGCCTTTGCGGGTGTCTCCGGTGGTTTTTCAGCCAATTTTTTACCCGGACAATTAGACGCACTCTTGTTCGGAATAACCGAAGCCAGTGTCGAGACGGTCTTTGGGGACTTTACGGCCAATATTGCCGGCAACTGGTTTTTCATTGTGGGTATGACGTTCGTTTTTCTTCCCGTTATCTGGGCGGTGACCGACCGGATTATTGAGCCGCGTTTAGGGGTGTTTGATCCCGAGTTGGCGGCAGCAACGGGTGCTGGTGATGACGGTGCTCGTGAACTGACGACTGCCGAGCGCAAGGGTCTTCGTAACGCAGGTTGGGCGGTGTTGTTTGTGATTGCCCTTTGGACTTTTTTCACGGTCGGTCCTGGAACACCGCTGATCGACGAGAGCGCCTCGGCTGAGGCGCAGATGGCACCGTTCTACAAGAGCTTGGTGGCCGCATTTTTCGTGCTGTTTTTGCTTTCAGGTTGGGCTTACGGGAAAGGTGCTGGCACCGTTGAGAATCACCGGGACTTGGTGAAAATGATGACGGGTGCAATGGAAGATCTTGCCTATTACCTGGTGCTTGCGTTCGTTGCAGCGCACTTCGTTGCGATGTTTTCGTGGTCAAACCTCGGACTTATTTTGGCGGTCCACGGCGCTGACTTTTTAGGCTCAACCAATATGCCTGCCTGGGCCCTGCTGACCTCTATTATCTTGGTGTCATCGTTGCTCAATTTATTCATTGGCTCGGCGAGCGCAAAGTGGGCTTTAATCGCGCCAGTCATGGTGCCCATGCTCATGTTGTTGGGGATTTCACCAGAGATGGCCACTGCGGCTTATCGCGTGGGTGATGGCGCGACTAACATTATCACGCCGCTCATGGTCTACTTTCCGCTCATTTTGATTTTTTGCCAGCGTTGGCAGAGCAACTTTGGTTTGGGAAGCCTTGCGGCAACGATGTTGCCGTACTCGATTGGCCTTTTACTCTCGGGTTTGGCGATGACCATTTTTTGGGTTGTCCTTGATCTCCCACTGGGGCCAGGCGCGAGCGTTTTTTACAGCCTTTAGGGTGCCCAACGACTCGCTCAGTTCAAGGGTAAGGACTGGTATTTTCGGGCGAGGAATGGTCGTTGCAGGTTGGCCCTCCCTCGATCAGTTGTCGGCGCGTCGAGGTGTGCCTATTTAGCCCTGAGATGCATCGTCTCTGACGTGCTGATGTAGCGCCTCGTATCGTAAATTCTCGGGATTCGGCGAAGGCCATTTGCGCGATTACTTAGCAAGTGCCTCAGCCGATTTTTCGGCGAGCAAATCACGCCAACTTTTCACTTTATTTTTCGGTTTTAACCACTTGCTCGCGCGGGAAACTGGGTCTAGCGTGAGCGGCATAGATCACTCTATAAATAACCCCAATAAAAAGCTTTAGTAGAGACGTTTCCCATGGCATCAGATATTGATATTGCACAGGCTGCAACCCCTCGTCCCATCTCCCACATTGCGGACCAGCTCAACATTCCAGAAGAGGCGCTTGAGCCTTATGGACGGATTAAAGGCAAGGTCAGTCTCGACTGGCTGTTGAGTCAACCGATTCGAGACAGCTCGCGCATGATTTTAGTGACTGCGATTAGTCCAACACCTGCCGGCGAAGGAAAGACCACGACCACGGTGGGTTTAGGCGATGCGCTTAAGCAGATTGGCAAGGACACGGTCATTTGTCTCCGCGAGCCTTCGTTGGGTCCGGTCTTTGGCATGAAGGGGGGCGCAGCCGGCGGCGGCCATGCACAGGTCATCCCCATGGAGGACATTAACCTCCACTTTAACGGTGACTTGCATGCAATCGGTGTCGCTAACAATCTGCTCGCCGCGCTGATTGACAACCACGTGCACCACGGCAACGCGCTCGATATCGACGTGCGTCGCATCACCTGGAAGCGTGTGTTGGATATGAACGATCGCGCGCTGAGACAGATTACCGTGTCGTTGGGGGGGCCTGGGAACGGCTACCCTCGCGAAGATGGTTTTGACATTGTGGTGGCCTCCGAGATTATGGCGATATTTTGTTTGGCCACCGATCTTGATGACCTTAAAGCGCGCCTGGGTCGCATCGTGGTTGCTTACACACGCGATCGCGAGCCGGTGACCGCTGCTGACTTGAAAGCTGAGGGGGCGCTTACCGCGGTTTTGAAAGACGCGCTGGCCCCTAACCTGGTGCAAACGCTTGAGGGTACCCCTGCGTTCGTGCACGGCGGGCCGTTTGCCAATATTGCCCACGGATGTAACAGCGTTATTGCGACGACGGCGGGACTTAGACTGGCGGACTATGTGGTCACTGAGGCGGGCTTTGGCGCTGACCTGGGTGCTGAAAAGTTTATCGATATTAAGTGCCGCTCGGCGGGCATACGTCCCTCTGCCGCTGTGCTTGTCGCGACGGTTCGGGCATTGAAATTTCACGGTGGTGTGGCGCGTGAAAGCCTCTCTGAGGAGAATCTGGTTGCCTTGGAGGCAGGGCTTGCGAACTTAGACCGCCACATCGCTAATATTCGTGACCACTACGGTGTGCCCGTGGTTGTGTCGATCAATCAATTCATCGCCGACACCCAAGCCGAAATTGATCTCGTCACAGAGCACTGTCGTGTTCGAGGCGTTCAGGTGGCGCTCTCAAGCCACTGGGCCGATGGTGGCGCGGGCGCAACTGAACTTGCGCACATGGTTGCCCAGCTCTGTGAGTCGGACGCAACCCCGGCAAACGCGCCGCATCACTCCTTTGTTTACGAGGATTCAGCCAGTTTGTGGGAGAAGATTGAGACGGTTGCAACGACGATCTACGGCGCATCTGAAATCACAGCAAGCAGCAAAGTACGTGATCGTCTTCGCGAGCTGACTGAAGGTGGCTACGGTCATTTGCCGGTGTGCATTGCTAAGACGCCGTACTCTTTCTCCACAGACCCTGCCTTGAAGGGTGCGCCCTCTGGACATGCGATGGATATTCGTGAGATTCGGCTGTCGGTTGGTGCGGGCTTTGTTGTCGCTGTCTGCGGCGATGTGATGACCATGCCGGGATTACCCAAGGTGCCAGCCAGTCAGAATATCGATGTGGTGGACGGGCAAATTGTGGGTCTTTTCTGATTTCTGACGTAAAAAAGCCCGCTCATGCGGGCTTACTTTTCGTGCACGGCATTGACTTATTTTGAGTAGTAAATAGGGAAGCCTTGGATCGAAGCGACCGGTGTGACCTGCCCAGCCGCTGATGCTTGAAGCGCCCGAAATTCCTGACTCGCGGCAATCGCATCACCTGATGAAGCCATAGAGGCCCAATCCTTGGCGCTCATCACGTAGTGAATATTGCCGGTGCCACCGATGCCTTCGTTGTAGATGTTTATTTTCACACCGAGTCCCTCGTGAATGGCTTTCGCCTTCATGAAGGTGTTGTAGACGTCGGCCATCTTTCCCGGCGTGGGCCTCCAGATGAAGACACGGAAGGGGCCATCCTCGGCAAAGCTCTGAGCAGTGACTGATGGATCCCAGTTGAGTCCTTCCAGAGACATCATGAGTTTTCCCGACGGATTAGCACCGGCTTTGGCAAAGAACGTGGCAAACTCCTCGCCGGAGTTATACGCCTTTGTCTTGGCCCAGTCCGCGCTGCTGTCCCAGCGGAGTACGTAGTCAAACGTAGTGTTTCCAGCGCCGCCGACGTCCATCTGAAAAATACCGACGCTCGCCCCACTTTTTTCGTGCAACTTTGCCGCTTCCATCAGGGTCCCGGCTAATTGCTCGGCCTTTGTGTCGAGTGCCTGCCATCGAAAAACCTCTAGCCGCTCCGCGTAGGCCGACGTCGCGCTCAAGATCATCGATGCGCAGACTAAAACTTTCGTCAATTGCTTCATTTTTTCACCTCTAATCTACTGGTAACTGGTTGGTTAAGGCACCTGAAATGGTCCTCTTCAAAAGATTAGGAGTCCGCACCGAATTTGCCATTATTTCTTTGTCTGGTGCACGTCGATTGTGGTCGACGCATTCACCGACTTGCGCGAGAACTGCCTTTTGCTCATTGTGTGCAGTGAGGCACTCTCTCGAAAGACAAAGGGCTCGAAAGACAAAGGACTCGAAAGACAACGGAGCGATACGATGACTAATACCGGTGGATGTTTGTGCGGACAAGTGCGTTATGAAGCCATGACCGCACCCTTAATGAGTGGTGTGTGTCACTGCAGAAACTGTCAAAAGCAGGCAGGCACTGCTTTTTCGACGCTTGCGGCATTTCAAAAAGCCGACGTCGACTTTGTCGGTGAGCTGAAGCTCTATCAGGACAGTGACACCGACACTGGCAACACGGTTAACCGCTACTTTTGTGGTCAATGCGGCTCGCCCATCTACTCCGAGGTGCCCGCACAGCCAGGTATGGCGTTCATCAAAGCAGGGACACTTGACGACACTGACGACTTTGTTGCGATGTTTCACTGTTGGTCGAGTAAAAAGCAAAATTGGGTTGAGCTCTCCCCGGATGTTCCCGCGTTTCCAGAGAACCCTCAAATGTAAATCCCTTCGACCTTTCGTCGATGGTAAATCCCCCTTGTTTATTCTCACGAGGTCTTAGGGACTGATTTAGCTCATCTGCGTTTTACAGGCTTTTTTTTCTGCGCGACATTCAGGGTGTGCAATGAGTCTCTGAGGTTGATGGAAGTGGTCCTTAGCGTGTTTAGAGTGATGCTTTTTTTGGGGTTGGTCGAGGCTGCCGACGCGGCCAATTTACCGGTGGCTAATCCCTATTTGGCCGACAGCCATAATGCGATGGCCCACAACGATCCGGCGCAACAGGACGCGGTGTTGCTCTCGGGTCCAGAGGGTCCGAGTCGTGCGTTAGCTGATGATGAAATTCAGTACTTACACACCGGTCCTGCTCACTTTGGTCAGGTGATCTCGGGTGAGTATGAAGACGGGCGACGGGTGTTTTGGGGTAATGGGATTGATCGCATCGTCAAAGTTGATTACGACACCTACACGCTGATTGATGAGTACCCCTTTCCCGGAACCGAGTATTACGACGAGACGCGCGCTGACGCGTCAATTGCGAAATTTGAAGCGACTAACGACGGGTTTTTTGCTGTTCTGCATGCATTTAAAGAGGCCAGTAAGCTCAGAGACCTCGCGAACTTATATACGGTCTTAGATCGCGACCACACTTATTACATTGGCAGCAAAACCGGCGTTATTACAGCTTACTCCGATGAAGATCCTGCAGATTCTCGATCCAAGATTATCAAAAAGGGGACGTTTGAGTTCCCCGAGCACATTACGGGTCCGGTCATTGGACTCAGCATGACCTATGACGGATGGCTCATTGCGGCAACCGAGCACGGCTACATTGTGGCGATGAAGCGCGACTTCTCGGAGTATCACTCCATTAGGCTTAACCACAGTGAGGGTGCCGAAACTAAAGCCACAAAACCGACGGGCTACGGTTGGATACGCAATGCCTTTGCCATCGATGACCAGGGCGGGATTTACATCGCATCTCAGCAGCACATGCACAAAGTCGTTTGGACCGGCGAGGGTTTGAGTACGGATGTTGCAGCGGGTGCGTGGACGTCCGAATACCTGAACGGCTGGGGGCATGGAACGGGCGCAACGCCGTCACTCATGGGATTTGGTGACGAGGACCCGTTTGTCGTGATGACCGACGGCCAGCCGCAGATGAACATGGTGCTGTTTTGGCGAAACGATATTCCCGAACACTGGCAAGGTGTTCCCGGGGCGCCGAGTCGCCGAATTGCAGGGCAGTTGCCTGTGAACTTGGGCGATAAGTCATTGACTGAGATTCAGTCCGAGCAGTCTGTTGTGGTGTCGGGTTACGGTGCGATGGTGGTGAATAACACGCCGCGTAATGTCCCGTGGTATTTGCCGGAGCGAGCCAGAGGACTTCTTGTCGGGTATCTGGGCAGTAATCCCGACCACCAGCCTTACGGTCTGCAAAAGTTTCAGTGGAATTCTGATGCACAACAACTGGAATACGCATGGGTGAACAAAGACATCAGCTCGCCCAGCAGCGTACCCATTGTGGGTATGGGATCGAATCTCGTCTACTTCGTCGGCGCTCGCGACAATCAGTTCACACTGGAGGCGCTGGACTGGGATACGGGCGCTCTCGACTTTCATTACCTCATTGGCGGGCAGCGTTACAACGTCATGTATTCGGGTACCGCCATCGACGAGGACGGCCGGATTCACTACGGCACACCCTGGGGAAGGGTTCGCCTGACACCTAAGACAACATCAGGGAAATAGTCTGGCCGTTTACCGTATTTGGAGCTTGTGGCGTCGGCTCAAATTTTGGAAGATCACAGCGACTCCCGTGGCAGCGATGCCCTGTATCGAGAACAATAAGAAGAGAATTACATGCTTTTAAAAACATATTTTGCTCGCACCGCTCTGGCCGTCATGGCGGCGTCTTTTTTGGTCAGTGCACCGGTGGCCGCCTCCACGCGCCCCAATATTGTTGTGATCGTAGCCGACGATCTTGGTTGGGCCGATGTGGGATACCACGGGGGCAATATCGACACACCCTCATTGGACAAACTGGCTGAACAAGGCGTCCAGCTGAACCGCTTTTACACCACGCCCATTTGCTCCCCCACACGGGCGGCGCTAATGACAGGACGAGATCCCATGCGTCTGGGCGTGGCCTACGGCGTGATCATGCCCTGGGATAATATTGGAGTGAACCCAGCGGAGCATTTTATGCCCGAGTCTTTTGGCGCCGCGGGTTACCAAACAGCCATGGTAGGGAAGTGGCACCTGGGTCACGCGCAAATGACCTATCACCCCAATGAGCGGGGTTTCGAGCACTTTTACGGGCACCTTCATACCGAGGTTGGGTTTTACCCGCCGTTCGCCAATGTCGGGGGCAAAGATTTTCAAGTCAATGGTGTGACTGCCGACGACGAAGGTTATGAAACGTATCTCTTGGCTGATGAGGTCTCGCGTTACATCCGCGAGCGCGACACGCAAAAGCCATTTTTCATTTACATGCCTTTTATTGCCCCGCACACACCACTTGATGCGCCGGCTGAACTGCAAGAAAAGTACAAAGACATCGACACAGATTTACCCCCGGCACGATCGAATCAAACAGACTCAACGCGACGAATTTC
>JAQXEB010000087.1 GCA_029251065.1 Luminiphilus sp. | reverse complement strand
GACTCACCCATTAGTAGCCATCCATCATAAGAGTGAGTCTTTAGAATGACAGATAACCGCTATCTCAGGGCCTACGCGGTTCTTGCACTGGGGCTTCTGCTACTGTGCGGCCTGGTGTTGAACCTCGGGGATCGTCACGGTCAGCTGCTAATGGGTGAATCAGGCCCGATCGAAGTGGCCTCTGCCGTGGGATACTTTGTGTGCGCACTGTATATGATTGCTCGTGGTGGACGAGACTTTCTTGTCTCACGCGGCTACTTTGTCGTTTTGACGCTGCTCTTTGGTTTTCGTGAGCTTGATTTCGATAAAGCCTTTACGACCATGGGAATTTTAAAGTCCCGATTTTACTTGAGCAGTGACGTTCCGATACCGGAAAAGGTCATTGGTCTACTCGTTATTGCGCTTATTTTTTGGACCGTCTTCCAGCTGCTACGAAACCATTTTGTCGAGTTTCTACAAGGTCTGAAGCAGCGCGCGCCCGTGGCGCTTGGCGTTGGACTCATCTTCTTCCTCTTGGCGTTCTCCAAGTCTATCGACGGGCTGGCCAGGAAGCTAAAACCCTTTGGAATTGAGACCAGTGCTGAGGTGTCGCGTTGGGCAGGATCTGTCGAGGAGGTACTCGAGCTCGGCATTCCCATCTATATGGTCATGACCTTTCATGCGTGGCTATCTCGCTGCAGAGCCGACAGCCCGTCCAGCGCTTAATGGTCTCAGTCCACTTGTGGAATACTCCGTGCCCAGTGTTTGCCTTGCACTTAGTCCGAGAGTGAGATTCCCGCGTGAAGTACCTGTTCAAACTCCTCTCGCGATAGGAGGGACATGCCCAGCGCTGACAGGTGGTCACTAGGCATCTGGCAGTCAATTAAGGTTATCTCATCTGCAAATACGTCGCGCCTGCAGAGCGCATGAAGAGCAAACTTCGAGGCATTGGTCGCCTTTGAGAACATTGACTCGCCAAAAAAGATCGACCCTAATTTCACGCCGTAGAGTCCACCGACAAGTGAACCTTGGTTGATGACCTCAATGCTGTGGGCGTAGCCTAGGCGATGAAGCTCTTGGTAAGCAATTTTCATTGGCGTGCTAATCCAAGTCGCTTCTCGCTCGGGCGTGAGAGCAGAGCAAGCATCGACAACGCTATGAAATTGTTGGTTGACCTCAATCAACCAATCGGTACGACGCAAAAACTTTTTGAATGACTTTGAGGTGTAAAAGTTCTCGGGCTTTAAGACGGCCCGCGGGTTAGGGGTCCACCAAAGAATAGGCTCGTCAGCCTCGTACCAAGGAAAAATACCCCGCCGATAAGCCTCGAGCAGCCGCTCAACGCTGAGGTCGCCGCCGACGGCCAGCAATCCGTTAGGGTCCTGAAGTGCCGTACCGGTCGGTGGGAAGGGTTCCATTGACCGTGATCAGCGAGCGTTAAGACTCAGCGTCCAGAAACTTTTCGGCATCAAGCGCCGCCATGCAGCCAAACCCCGCCGATGTAATGGCTTGGCGGTACACGTGGTCAGACAC
Organism: Luminiphilus sp.; assembly: GCA_029251065.1. Classification (GTDB taxonomy): domain Bacteria; phylum Pseudomonadota; class Gammaproteobacteria; order Pseudomonadales; family Halieaceae; genus Luminiphilus. The sequence goes on along the minus strand of JAQXEB010000087.1, from coordinate 7,935 downwards.
GTCGCCCGCGGCGTAGACGCCTGCAACGGAGGTCAGTGTCGCATTACCATCGAGTCCGGAACTGGTTCGAATATAGCCGTCCGCCATGTCGAGCTGGCCTGCAAAAATCTCGGTATTCGGCTTGTGTCCGATAGCAATAAAGACGCCATCGACTGCAATATCCATCAGGGTTGTGTCCATAGTGGAGGACAAGCGGACGCCGGTTACGCCCGATGCATCGCCGACGACCTCCTCGAGCTGCCGATGCCAGTTCAGTGTGATGCGACCCTCTTCAGCTCTCGCGAACAGGCGGTCCTGCAGTACTTTTTCAGCGCGGAGCTCATTGCGTCGATGGACAAGGTGTACTTTGCTGCAGAGATTAGACAAGTAAAGCGCTTCTTCAACAGCGGTATTGCCACCGCCCACAACGACCACTTCTTTATTGCGGTAGAAAAAACCGTCGCAGGTGGCACAGGCACTGACCCCTTTACCCATGAACGCAGTTTCACTCGGCAAGCCGAGGTATTGTGCTGACGCTCCCGTCGCAATGATCAGTGCGTCACAACTGTATTCGTGTGAGCCCTTGAGGGTGAAAGGTCGTTTTGACAGATCAACGGAATCGATGTGATCAAAAACAATGGACGCGTCATACCGCTCGACATGCGCCTGCATCTCTTGCATTAGCGCCGGTCCCTGCAAGCCCTCCGGACCACCTGGCCAATTTTCTACCTCGGTAGTTGTGGTCAGTTGCCCGCCTTGCTGCATCCCCGTGATGACCACGGGCGCTAGGTTCGCTCTTGCGGCATAAACTGCGGCCGTATAGCCCGCTGGTCCCGAGCCTAAAATAACCAATCTGTGATGATGTTTTGTACTCATTCGCGTGGATTTTCCAAGAAGCCATAAAAGTGGCGAGGAGGGTAGCGCATTCTGGCTTCTTTCGAAATGCCGATGAATGAGAGGTCTCGGAAATAAATGGCCTAAGTACATGAAAAATATGTCTTATTTTAAGAAAATAGGTGTTTTCCTTTGTGATATGATGCGACAAACAAACCGCGGGAGCACCACAGTGTCGGCCAAGAATGCACCTTCAAAATCGGTGAAGGGAGAGCAGGGCACCAGCGCGCCAAGCGCGCTTGCAAGCGTTGGCTTTATCGCGGGCCTCGCAGTCGCTTCTTTTACCGTCGTCAGCCTGACCACGTTCGATACCGCTGATCCCGGATGGAGCTCAAGTGGGTCCGCCAACGGCGTGCTGAATCAAGCCGGGGTAGTCGGGGCTTATTTCGCCGACATGAGTTACTCGTTGGTGGGATTTGTCGCCTTGGTTATTCCTTTATCCGTTCTCTTTTGGGCGTATCGTCGCGTAAAACCGAGAGATTCTGTGGTCCTAACGTCCACGGATCGCGTAATTTCTGGCTTCGGTTGGCTCGCTTTTCTGGGCGCAAGTACTGGGTTGGTCAGCCTGGCTTTGCCTGCCAATGCGTTTTTACCGCAGGGCAGCGGCGGTATTGTTGGGTACGCTATCTCCCATTGGTTCACGGCAGCATTTTCCGATTTTGGAGCGCGGTTACTGTTGAGCTTTTGCACATTGCTTGGCGGGACGTTGGCGCTCGATGTCGATTGGTTAAAGGTCGCAGATAAAGTCGGCGCAATAACATTAGGGGCCTTAGCTGCCGCACGGACGCGCATCGATGACTTTAATGACCGACGTAAGCTCAGGCAGGAGAAGAGTAAGCGAAGTCTTCAGATCGCCGAGCATGTCGAGAAAGAGAAGCGCAGACCACCGTTAAAAATAAAACCGCCCAAACTTTTAGACGGCGTAAGTAAAAAAGTCGAGAAGGCCAAGCAGCAAGCACTATTTGAGCTACCTGAGCTAATGCCAATGCCGCCGCTTGAGCTTTTGGATGCACCGACACACTCGGGCCCGCGCGGGTACTCAGCGTCAGAATTAGAGTCGTTATCGCGGTTGCTTGAGCTCAAACTTGCCGACTTTGGTATCACCGCTGAGGTCGTTTCGGTTTATCCAGGTCCAGTGGTGACTCGCTTTGAAATACAACCTGCAGCGGGCGTAAAGGTGAGTCGCATCTCGAATCTGGCAAAAGATCTGGCGCGCTCATTGGCTGTAAACTCTGTTCGGGTGGTCGAGGTCATTCAAGGAAAAAGTGTTGTTGGTATTGAGATTCCAAACGCAGATCGTCAGACCGTCAACTTCAGAGACGTATTGAGTTCCGAGATTTTTGAGGATGCGAAGTCACCACTGACCATTGCGCTCGGACACGATATCTCGGGTACGCCAGTGGTCGCCGACCTGGGTAAGATGCCCCACGTTTTGGTTGCAGGAACCACTGGTTCAGGAAAGTCAGTCGGCGTGAACTGCATGCTGGTGAGTCTGCTTTACAAGGCGACGCCCGATGAAGTCCGATTAATTTTGGTTGACCCCAAGATGCTTGAATTATCTGTCTACGACGGTATTCCGCATCTGCTGACGCCAGTCATTACGGACATGAAAGACGCGGGCAATGGACTCCGATGGTGCGTGGCTGAGATGGAACGACGTTACAAACTGATGTCATTACTCGGCGTCAGAAACCTTGCAGGCTATAACCGGAAAGTAGCAGATGCGGAAAAAGCAGGCAGCGCAATTGATGATCCTCTTTGGAAACCCGACCCGGTACTTGAGTTGACGGGGGAGGAACAAACGGCACCTGCGCTAACCACCTTGCCAAGCATTGTCGTTGTTATTGACGAGTTTGCTGACATGATGATGATTGTGGGTAAAAAGGTAGAAGAACTCATTGCCAGGATCGCTCAAAAAGCGCGAGCAGCCGGCATCCACCTAGTACTTGCTACACAACGACCATCGGTCGATGTGATTACCGGATTGATCAAGGCCAATATCCCCTCGCGTGTAGCTTTCTCGGTGTCATCGAAAATCGATTCTAGGACTATTTTGGATCAAGGCGGTGCAGAGCAGTTACTGGGTTATGGAGACATGTTGTATTTACCATCGGGCTCAAGTACGCCAACGCGTGTGCACGGCGCATTTTGCTCAGATGAAGAAGTCCACCGGGTCGTCGCAGACTGGCGTAGGCGTGGGACTCCCGATTTTATTGAGGGCTTGTTAGACGAAGGAGGGCAGACGCCTGTTACTGCGCAAGAGTTACAGTCTGCCGCGTCGTCTGACGAAGACCCGGAAAGTGATGCTCTTTATGACGAGGCGGTTCACTATGTGTGCAGCAGTCGGCGCGCGTCTATTTCCTCTGTGCAGCGCAAGTTACGAATTGGTTACAACCGAGCGGCGCGGCTGATAGAAACCATGGAGGCAACCGGCGTCGTCACCCCGATGGGGACGAATGGCCAGCGTGAGGTTCTTGCTCCGCCACCGCCGGGGAGCGACGGTTGATATTGCGCGTCGTCTTTTACCTTTGTTTGGTATTGCTCAGTACTAACAGTCGATCTGCTGATGATGTCTGGCCTTTGGCGACTGCAACCACGGCGAGTGGCGTTTTTTCACAAGTCTTAAGTGATTCTTCCGGGAACCCCCTTGTGGAGACTCACGGTACGTTTTCCACGATAAAACCCGACCTGTATCGATGGGAGATTGAATCACCAGATCGACAGCTTTTACTGCTCAACGAAGAGGGGTTTTGGCAGTGGGATAAGGACCTCGACATCGTCATTCTGCGCGACCGCCCTAACCTTGAGGATCTACCCTTGGCTCGAATTTGGGAGGGCAATTCCGGACACTCAGGATCAATTGGGTCGTCTGATACCGCACTGCCCTCTGGCATAGAGCGGATTACGCTCATCTCAAGTGCTGCTGACAATATTGAAATCAGGCTCACTGATGCTTTAGAGCAAGAGACTGTTCTCAGGCTGAGACTCACTGAGGCTTCTAATCTCAGTCCTAGCGACTTTGCCTTCGAATTTCCCGATGGCGCGGAGTTTTACAACGAGTCTTCAGCCGCCGCGCCCTCGATCCCATTAGAGACAACGCCATGAACCTTTTGGCATTGGCCCTTGGTGGTGCGTTGGGTGCGGTTTCACGTTACGGAATCGGACAGCTTTTGACGACAAGCGGGGTTGCGCACCTGCATGTCGCGACATTTTCAGTGAACGTTGTAGGTGCCTTTTTTATGGGCTTCCTGTTTGTTGCATTTCAACGACTAGAGGCGCCAGAAGCGCTCCGTATGGGTCTGACCGTCGGTTTCCTTGGCGCTTTCACCACGTTTTCAGCTTTTTCATTAGAGCTGCTGTCCGATGTCCAAGAGGGGCATCTTATGCGTGCCGTCCTTTACGCCACCTTATCCGTACTGATTTGCCTCATCAGTTGCATGCTCGGTTTTTCCTTTGCACGATCGATTGTCGACTAATTTTTATTTAGCGGTAAACTACCGGCCCCAATCACCGGCCTTCGAATGACATCATGCTCGACATCAAACAGGTTCGGCAGGACCCACAGCAAATAGCAGAGGCGTTGAGAAAAAAGCGCTTTGAATTCCCTGTCGATGAGTTTTTGCGGCTCGATTCGGAGCGTAAAGCGGCGGATATTCGGAGCCAGGAACTGCTCGGCGAACGAAAAAAAACCTCAAAAGCCGTGGGCGCCTTGGTCGCCCAAGGTAAAACTGTTGACGAAGCAAAGGCAGAGGTTAACGACGCGCTAGCGCGAATATCGAGTGAGCTCGATGCAGCGGTTGAGCGGGCAAAGAACGTACAAGCATTGCTCGATGAACTCCTGATGGGTACGCCCAATGTCCCTGACTCAGCCGTACCCGCAGGCCTGGACGAGGCCGATAATGAAGAAGTGCTGGTTTGGGGCGCGCCTAGGGCCATGTCGTTCGAGGCAAAAGATCACGCCGATCTGGGTGAGGCGTTAGGCCAGCTGGACTTTGAAATGGCCGGGAAAATCACCGGTAGCCGGTTTAGCGTCTTGCAGGGTCCGCTTGCGCGCCTTCAGCGCGCACTGGCTCATTTTATGCTCGATCTTCATACGAAAGAGCACGGTTACACTGAGGTCTACGTGCCCTTTATGGTTAACAGCGAATCGCTTTACGGCACGGGACAATTGCCAAAGTTTGCTGAAGATGCGTTTAAAATTGAAGGTGACGCCGGCTATTACTTAATACCGACGGCTGAAGTCCCGGTAACCAATATGCTTCGTGATCGAATTTTAGAGGCCGATGAGCTGGGCGAGGAGGGCGTTAAGTTCACAGCACATACGCCTTGCTTTAGGAGCGAAGCGGGCAGTTATGGACGCGATACACGCGGTCTGATTCGGCAGCACCAGTTTGAAAAGGTCGAATTAGTCCAGGCGGTGCGTCCTGATCAGTCCGACGTCGCTTTGGAGACGTTGACGTCTCACGCGGAGGCGGTGCTGCAGCTACTTGAGCTCCCATACCGAAAGGTGCGATTGTGTGGGGGCGATCTTGGATTTAGTGCCGCAATGACTTACGACCTGGAGGTCTGGTTGCCTGGCCAGAGTGCCTTTAGAGAGATTTCCAGCTGCTCGAATTTTCGAGACTATCAGTCCAGAAGGATGCAAGCACGCTGGCGAAACCCCAATACCGGCAAGCCCGAACTATTGCACACCTTAAATGGCTCGGGTCTTGCGGTTGGCAGGACGTTAGTCGCTGTAGTGGAAAATGGGCAACAGGAAGACGGGACCATCAAGCTCCCAGCGGCGCTCGTTCCCTATTTTGGGGGCGACACTATTACGGCGACTTGATAGGGCACCTGTGCGTTAAGGTGTGTCGATCCTCGCCATAATAGGGCCGCGCAGGTTAATGGCATCGGCGAGTATGCGCGCCGTCTCTGTGATGAGTGCGTCCTCCTCGTCAGCATCCCCATCTTCTGCTGGCTCAAGCCCTAAGTCGACATTCTCTGGATTATCAGCCTCCTCAGCACTGCCATCGTTCTCCTCAGAATCGACGAAGAGGTCGTCTAGCGAGGCGAGGGTAGGGAGCCCTTTCGCTATCCGACGTGTGTTCTCTATTGCCAAGTACTGCCGTTCCTGCGCTTCGCGCTGCTCTACCCGAGTTGCCTGATTGAGTGGAATGGTCTCAGCGCCTCGAATCGTCTTAGCAAGCGTCTTTTGGTCCCATATGTACTGAAAGTCGGGATCTTGATTGGCTCGCTCAGTGTGCTTCGCGATTAAAGTCGGAAGAATGGGGTTTACTGCGCCATAGTCTTTATGCCGAATTGGCGAGATCCTATCCCAGTCCAACGCTTTATCTAACGCGCTTTCACCAATCTCGTCATGCTGAAGCAGCGAGGGATAACGAATATCCGGAATCACACCGCGATGTTGCGTGCTGTCACCCGAGATACGATAAAACTTACTTTCAGTGATCTTGAGTTGACCCTCGGGCAAGTCGAGTAGCGTCTGCACGGTGCCTTTTCCGAAACTTTGATCGCCAACAACAATCGCGCGCCCATAATCCTGTAACGCACCGGCAAAAATCTCGGACGCAGAGGCACTCAAGCGATCAATCATGACGGCCATTGGGCCGTCGTAGTAGGGGCCTCGTCGACGTTTTCCGTCTCGCCATATGCGACTCCCGGAACCGCGTATTTGCACCGTCGGACCGTACTCAATAAACAGCCCTGTGAGCTCATTGGCTTCGCGCAATGAACCACCACCATTACCGCGAAGATCGATAACCAGCCCATCGACACCCTCTTCATTGAGCTCGTTGACAAGTTTTGCGACATCACGTGATGTAGAACGAAAATCAGGGTTACCTTGGCGGTAGGCTTCAAAGTCAAGGTAGAAGGCCGGTACATCAATTACACCTATTTTCCGTTTTTCATCGTCTAAGTCATTAATCTCAATGATTTTTGACTGTGCGGCCTGCTCCTCGAGCCGCACCTCATTGCGCACGATCGCGAGGCGCCGTAACTCATCAGAACGCCCGGAGGCCGGTATAACATCGAGGCGCACAACCGTGCCTTTTTTACCTCTAACAAGATCAACCACGTCGTCCAAACGCCAACCAATAACATCGACCATAGGCCCTTCATCGCCTTGTCCGACCGCAACGATAAGCTCCGTGGCTTTGAGATTGCTCTGCTTGTCGGCCGGACCCGCGGGCACCACGCGGACGACCTTCACGTATTCGTCTTCATTTTGTAAGACGGCGCCGATCCCCTCGAGACTCAGCTTCATATCAATGTCAAAATTTTCCGCCCGCCGTGGCGAAAAGTAACTGGTGTGAGGACCAAATTGGGAGGTCAGGGCGTTGGCATAGACCGCGAAAACGTCTTGCGCGTTGTATTGGCTGAGCCGCAAGCGTTGGTTCTCGTAACGTCTTGTAAGTGTCGGTGCAATGTCGTCTGCCGCCTTGTCGGCCAACCTTAAACCGAGGACCTGGTTCTTTACACGCTTACGCCAGCGATCATCGAGCTCAGACTGTGTCGCGGCCCAGTCACGCTCGGTAGGGTCTGAGGCGATGGACTCATCAACCTCAAAGTCGAATCCGGCGACACGCGCTTCCATCGTGTCGATGACCGCGTCGAGTCGTGCGCCTGCGAGTGCTTCGTAGCGGTTGAAGATCTCAAACGACGCGGTGACGTTCCCATTGCGGCCCTGGTTGTCGAGAACGGTCGCGTACCGGTCAAAGTCCGCGATGTCGTTCGCTGTAAAGTAAAGATGGGAGGGGTCAAGGCGTTCGAGGTAACTGTTGAGGTGTTCTCTCGACATTGCGTCATTGTAACGTCGGTCTACGTAGTGACTGTCCTCCAGCTTCTCGATGAGTGCGCGTAACGTCTCAGACTGCTGTTCAGTGGGTGTTAGTGCAGTCGCATGACTGTGATAACTGAGGGAAAGGAAAACCCAAGCTAATGCCGTTAAAACTCGTGCGACCATGCCGTAATCTCGTCGGTAATAGGGGTGGAAACCAGAGACACTCAGGCATCCGTTGAATGTCACGTGTAGAGTATCGCAGTTAGGCTCAGACCCTA
>JAQXEB010000086.1 GCA_029251065.1 Luminiphilus sp. | reverse complement strand
CCACCGTCCAGCGGCACCAGCGGACGCAGATCCGGAGGCAGCACGGGCAGCACATCGAGCACCATCCACTGGGGCTTGATGCCCGATTTCTTGAAGGCTTCCAGCACTTTGAGGCGCTTGGAGTTTTTCTTGACCTTGACTTCAGAGCCAGTCAAATCGCCGCGCAGGCGCTCGATCGAGGCTTCGATGTCGATGGATTCCAGCAGGTCTTTGACGCCTTCGGCACCCATCTTGGCGGTGAACTCGTCGCCGTATTCCTTGTACTTGGCATCGTAGTCGTCTTCCGACATGATGGCAAAACGCTTCAAAGGCGTCATGCCAGGGTCAGTCACCACATACGCTTCAAAGTACAGCACACGTTCGATGTCGCGCAGCGTCATGTCGAGCACCAGGCCCAAACGCGATGGCAGCGATTTCAGGAACCAGATGTGGGCGCAAGGCGCGGCCAAATCAATGTGGCCCATGCGGTCGCGGCGCACTTTGGTTTGCGTGACTTCAACGCCGCACTTTTCGCAGATCACACCACGGTGCTTGAGGCGCTTGTATTTGCCGCACAGGCATTCGTAGTCTTTGATGGGGCCAAAAATCTTGGCGCAAAACAGACCATCACGCTCAGGCTTGAAGGTGCGGTAGTTGATGGTTTCAGGCTTTTTAACTTCGCCGAAAGACCACGAACGGATCTTCTCGGGCGAAGCCATACCGATTTTGATGGCATCAAAATGCTCATCAGGCGTGAACTGCTTAAACAGGTCGAGTAGTGATTTCATGGTTTGAATCCTTTATCTGATCTGCCAATTAAGAACGGTCAAGTTCCATGTCGATACCGAGCGAGCGGATTTCTTTGATCAGTACATTAAACGACTCGGGCATACCCGGATCCATGCTGTGATCACCATCGACGATGTTTTTGTACATCTTAGTTCGGCCTGCGACATCATCCGACTTCACCGTGAGCATTTCCTGCAGGGTGTGTGCCGCACCATATGCCTCAAGCGCCCACACTTCCATTTCACCGAAGCGTTGACCACCAAACTGTGCCTTACCACCCAGCGGCTGCTGAGTAACCAGGCTGTACGACCCCGTTGAGCGCGCATGCATCTTGTCATCGACCAAGTGGTTCAGCTTTAGCATGTACATGTAGCCCACCGTGACGGGCCGATCGAACTCATCGCCCGATCTGCCGTCGCGCAGAACTAACTGGCCACTGTCCGGAATATCAGCCATGCGAAGTAGCGCCTTGATACTGTCTTCACTCGCACCATCGAACACCGGGGTCGCCATAGGGACGCCACTGCGGAGGTTCTGGCACATGGCAAACAGTTCGTCGTCAGACAAGCTATCAATGTCGGCGTCACGTCGAGTATCGCTGGTGTGTGCGTAAATTTCTTTCAAGAACTCTCGAAGCTTCGCCACTTTGACTTGCTGCTCGAGCATCTCATTGATCTTCACGCCCAAACCGCGTGCAGCCATACCCAAATGCGTTTCCAGGATTTGACCTACGTTCATGCGTGACGGCACACCGAGCGGATTGAGCACGATATCGATTGGCTCACCGTTCTCGTCGTACGGCATATCTTCAACCGGCATAATCACTGAGATCACGCCCTTGTTACCGTGACGACCCGCCATCTTGTCGCCCGGTTGTATGCGACGTTTAACGGCAAGGTAGACTTTGACGATCTTAAGTACGCCGGGCGCAAGATCATCGCCGCTTTGCAGCTTATCTTTCTTCGCCTCAAATCGCTCTTCGAGCAACTGATTTTGCTCTTCAAGCAGTCGCTGCGCCGATGCCAATTGGTTATTGAGTTCAGAGTCCGAGAACTTCAGCTTGAACCACTGATCACGTTCGAGACCCGCTAGCACGTCAGTATCAATTTTTGTGCCTTTAGAAAGACCGCCACCGGAAACCGTGGTCTGTCCGCCGAGTAACTCGGCCAAACGTGCGTAAGTCGCCTCCTCATAAATTCGGAGCTCTTCTTTGAGGTCTTTGCGATAGTCGGCCAGTTGCGAAGCTTCGATCTGCTTGGCACGAGCATCCTTCTCAAGACCGTCACGCGTGAAGACTTGCACATCAATAACCGTACCTTTGTAGCTTGATGGCACACGGAGCGATGAGTCTTTAACGTCAGACGCTTTTTCACCAAAAATCGCTCTCAGCAGTTTTTCTTCTGGCGTGAGCTGCGTTTCACCTTTGGGTGTGACTTTTCCAACCAAGATGTCGCCCGCGTCGACTTCAGCACCAATATAAACAATGCCCGACTCATCAAGTTTGCCCAGTGCGCCCTCACCCACGTTAGGAATATCGGCTGAGATCTCCTCAGCACCCAACTTGGTATCGCGTGCAATACAGGTCAACTCCTGAATGTGAATCGTTGTGAGTCGATCCTCTTCAACGACACGCTCTGAAACCAGGATCGAATCTTCGAAGTTGTAGCCATTCCAGGGCATGAACGCGATACGCATGTTCTGCCCAAGTGCCAGCTCACCCAGATCAACCGACGGCCCATCCGCGAGAATATCGCCGCGCTGGACCGTGTCTCCAGGACTGACAATAGGACGTTGATTGACACAAGTGTTCTGGTTCGACCGCTTGTACTTCGTCAGGTTGTAGATATCGACCGGCGATGCGTCCTGATCCACTTCAGTAGGGTTGACTCGAACAACGATGCGACTGGCATCCACAGAATCAACGACGCCACCGCGGGAAGCCACTTTACAGACACCCGAGTCACGAGCGACGTAGCGCTCCATTCCGGTACCGACCAAGGGCGCCTGAGTCTTTAACGTGGGTACGGCCTGACGCTGCATGTTTGAGCCCATCAGTGCGCGGTTAGCATCGTCGTGCTCAAGAAACGGAATGAGTGCCGCAGCAATAGAGACCACCTGCTTTGGCGATACGTCCATAAAGTCTACTTCGGACGCAGGCTTCACAGTGAACTCATTCATTGTCCGAACGTTAATCAACTCATCAACAAAGCGATTGCCCTCGTCAATGGTGGCCGACGCCTGAGCAATAACGTGATTTGCTTCGTTAATCGCAGAGAGATACTCAATCTCGTCGGTCACGACGCCGTCGATCACCTTTCGATAAGGCGACTCTAAGAAGCCGTACTCGTTCGTGCGCGCGTAGGCGGCAAGCGAGTTTATTAACCCAATATTGGGTCCTTCAGGTGTCTCAATAGGACAGACTCGACCGTAGTGCGTTGGGTGAACGTCACGGACTTCGAAACCCGCACGCTCGCGCGTCAGACCGCCTGGGCCCAAGGCTGACACACGTCGCTTGTGAGTCACCTCCGACAGCGGATTGTTCTGATCCATGAACTGCGACAGCTGGCTCGAACCAAAGAACTCTTTCACCGCCGCCGAGACAGGCTTGGCATTGATTAAGTCCTGCGGCATCAGGCCCTCACTCTCGGCCATCGAGAGTCGCTCTTTCACTGCTCGCTCGACGCGAACAAGACCTACACGAAACTGATTTTCGGCCATTTCGCCAACAGAACGGATACGGCGGTTGCCCCGGTGATCAATGTCGTCAACCACGCCCTTGCCGTTTCGTATACCGACCAGCGCCTTGAGCACCGAAACAATATCTTCTTTGTCGAGAGTGCCACTTCCGGTGACCTCGTCACGACCCAGACGACGGTTAAACTTCATACGTCCGACTCCTGAGAGATCGTAACGGTCTGCCGAGAAGAATAGATTTTGGAATAGGTTCTCCGCCGACTCCTTCGTGGGCGGCTCTCCAGGGCGCATCATACGGTAAATTTCAACCAGCGCTTCTAACGCCGTGCGCGTACTGTCACCCGCGAGGGTGTCTGAAACAAACGGTCCGCAGTCGATCTCGTTGGTGTAGATCGTTTCGACAGCCTCAATTGACTTCTCGCGGAAGACGCCAACGACTTCCTCAGTAATCTCACCGTTGCATTCGAGCAATACTTCACCGCTGGCCGTGTCAATGACCGGCTTTGCAACACGACGACCGACAAGGTACTCATCTGGCACGACAAGCGATTCCACACCGGCATCTTCTAACTGACGAATGTGCCGCGCCGTAATTCGACGTCCGAGCTCCACAATGACTTTATCACCCACCATGATGTCAAACGCCGCCATGTCGCCTTGCAAGCGCTTAGGCACCAAAGTCATGGTGGTCGTGTCGTCGTCGTTGAGCTGGAAGGACGTCGTCTCGTAGAACATCTCGAGGATTTCTTCTGACTCATAGCCCAGAGCACGCAACAGAACGGTGGCCGGCAGCTTCCGACGACGGTCGATACGCGCAAAGACCTGATCCTTTGGGTCAAATTCAAAGTCGAGCCAAGAACCACGGTAGGGAATGATTCGCGCACTGTAGAGGAGCTTTCCGCTCGAGTGCGTCTTGCCGCGATCGTGATCGAAGAAAACGCCTGGCGACCGGTGCAGCTGCGACACGATGACGCGCTCGGTACCGTTGATCACGAACGTTCCGTTCTCGGTCATGAGTGGAATTTCACCCATGTAAACGTCTTGTTCCTTTATGTCCTTAATGGACTTCGTGCTGGCCTCTTTATCATAAATAATGAGGCGGACTTTGACTCGGAGCGCGCAGGCATAGGTTGTGCCGCGCAGCACACATTCATCAACGTCAAAAACGGGGGTGCCTAGCGCGTAGTCGACATACTCCAACGCCGCATTGCCGCTGTAGCTAGAGATTGGGAATACGGAGCGGAAAGCTGCGTGCAGGCCGTAATCGCCGCGATCTTCTACCGCGATATCCGACTGCGTGAACTTTCGATAAGAATCCAGCTGGATGGCCAGCAGATAGGGGATATCCATCACCTCCGGCATGGAACCAAAATCTTTCCGTAGGCGCTTCTTCTCTGTAAACGAGTAAGTCATTGATACTCCTCAACGAATGTCGTCGGCACACGCCGACATTTATGGCTTAACGCCAAAACAACCGGTCATTCAAACCGGGAAGAGGCTGGTGCGCATCGCGCACCAGCCCGGACAGGCATCTCTGTAACCCCGAGGGATCACTTAAGCTCGACGGAACCGCCAGCTTCTTCGATCTGCGACTTAACGTCCTCGGCATCGGCTTTACTGACGCCTTCTTTAACTGCTGATGGAGCACCATCAACCAAACCTTTCGCCTCTTTGAGACCCAGGCCTGTGATCGCACGAACTGCTTTGATCACATTGACTTTCTTCTCGCCCGCTGATGTCAGAATGACGTCAAATTCAGTTTGCTCAACTGCCGCTGCGCCACCTGCATCGCCACCCGCCGCAGGTGCTGCTACTGCAACCGCTGCCGCCGCTGAAACGCCAAACTTCTCTTCCATCGCTTCAACTAGCGCGACAACATCCATCACGCTCATTTCTGCGATTGCGTCAAGGATTTCTTCCTTTGAAATTGCCATGTTTATCTCTCCTAAAATGTGTAGTCGAGCAGTCGCTTACGCGGACTGCTCTTTCTGATCACGAACCGCCGCCAATGTACGAACCAGCTTGCTTGGCACTTCATTAACAGTGCGAACAAACTTACCGACAGGCGCCTGCATCACGCTCATCAACGATGCGAGTGCTTGCTCTCGAGTTGGCAGTTTCGCCAAAACGTCGAGCTGATCTGCACCCAGCAACTTACCGCTAACAGACAATGCTTTAACTTCGAATTCACCGTTGTCTCTGGCGAAATCTTTAAACAACCGAGCCGCTGCACCCGGATCTTCCATCGAAAATCCGAAAATGGACGGACCCACTAATGTGTCGGTGACACATTCGTAGTCAGTCCCTTCTAATGCACGCTTTGCGAGTGTGTTGCGAACAACACGCAAATGAATTTGATTCTCGCGAGCGGTAGCACGGAGAGCCGTCATGTCATTGGATGCCACGCCTCGGGCGTCAGCAATCACAAGTGACAAAGCACTGGCCGCTGTCTCGTTGACTTCAGCGACGATCGCTTTCTTCTCTTCGAGTCCAATTGCCACGGATCTACTCCTATGGTTTATGCCAAGGCCACAACATCGCTGTGACCACCCTAGGTGAACGGATTCACCATCTGCGTAGGTTGAACACTACCGGCTTCGTTTAAGGAGACTGCGCCTCCCCCTACGGTCTTTGATAGTCTGGCGTCCTGCTAGGGGCGATGCCCACACACTCTGCTTGAGACTTCAAAGCGGAGCACCCAAACACTGCGCTCCAATCTCGTCAAACAACGACGAGCGTGCCCCGGGGTTGAACCCGGAACAAATTCACATCAACTTAAAGTTCGATTTCGCCGTGATCGATCGTGACGCCCGGACCCATCGTGGTCGAGAGCGTTACCTTCTGAAAATACACGCCTTTTGCCGCGGCAGGCTTCGCCTTCTTGAGGTCGGCCAAAACAGCAACTAAGTTTCCTTGGATCGCATCAGGCTCGAAGCTGATTTTCCCAATTCCACCGTGGATAATGCCGTTTTTATCGGTTCTGAAACGCATTTGACCTGCCTTTGCGTTCTGAACGGCAGTTGCCACGTCGGGTGTCACTGTGCCTGTCTTCGGGTTAGGCATCAGTCCTCTTGGACCCAATACCTGACCTAATTGACCGACCACGCGCATCGCATCGGGCGATGCCACAACGACATCAAAGTCCATCATGCCACCCTTAATTTGGTCAGCAAGATCTTCCATGCCCACAAGATCAGCGCCGGCTTCTTTTGCCTTGTCGGCGTTTTCGCCCTGCGTGAAAACAGCGACACGGACTTCTGAGCCGGTACCGTGCGGCAAGGTCGTCGCACCACGAACACCCTGATCTGACTTACGCGCGTCAATGCCTAGGTTTACCGCCAATTCAACAGATTCGTTAAACTTGACCGTCGCTGTTTCCTTGAGAATCGCGATCGCTTCATCAAGAGGGTAGCTCTTGTTGGCGTCAACGCGTGCTCTGAATGCTTTTACACGTTTTGATAACTTAGCCATCTTAAACAACCCCCTCTGTATCTATACCCGCCGCTCGAGCACTACCTGCGATGGTGCGTACCGCAGCGTCCATGTCTGACGCTGTAAGGTCAGGCCACTTCTGCGTCGCCACCTCTTCAAGCTGTGCACGCGACACCTTGGCTACTTTTTCAGTATTAGGTCGGCCTGAACCGCTCTTAATGCCTGCAATCTTTTTCAACAAGACCGACGCGGGTGGTGTCTTCTTAATGAACGTGAACGACTTGTCACTGTAGACAGTGATCACAACCGGAATCGGGAGCCCAGGTTCAAGACTTTGAGTCTCCGCATTGAACGCTTTGCAGAACTCCATGATGTTGACCCCCTTCTGACCCAGCGCAGGACCGACGGGCGGTGACGGGTTCGCCTGACCGGCAGGGATTTGCAGCTTGATATAGCTGTCAATTTTCTTTGCCATTGTTTTAACTCCTGGGTGCAAACGCCGTTGTAGTCAAACTACGCGGGCTCCCCAACAAATGCCGCTACGCGGCGTTACTTCGCTACTTTCATAGCGACCTAAATCAGCCTTTTTCGACTTGACCGAATTCCAACTCTACGGGCGTCGAGCGACCGAAGATCAATACAGCAACGTTTAAGCGGCTTTTTTCGTAATTGACACTCTCAACAACACCATTGAAATCATTGAAGGGACCGTCGATCACACGCACCATTTCGCCAGGCTCGAACATCGTCTTTGGCTTGGGCTGATCAACACCAGCCTCAACACGCTGTAAAATGGCGTTCGCCTCTGCCTCGGTAATCGGCGCCGGACGATCTGCCTTCCCGCCGATAAAACCCAATACTCGCGGCGTATCTTTCACCAAGTGCCACGTGTCGTCCCCAAGTTCCATCTGAACAAGCACGTACCCTGGGAAAAATTTGCGCTCGCTCTTGCGCTTTTGCCCACCTTTCATCTCGATCACTTCTTCGGTTGGGACAATAATCTCACCGAAACGATCTTCCATTCCAAAGCGCTCAATGCGCTCCTTGAGGGCGACAGCGACTTTTTTCTCGTACTGAGAAAATGCGTGCACTACATACCAACGTAAAGCCATGCTTTCTCCCTTAACCCAAAAGTAGTGAAGCGACCCATCCCAGGAAGCTGTCTAACGCCCAAAAAAACAAGCCACAAATAACCACAGCGACCATAACGATCACCGTCGTTTGCGTTGTCTCCTGGCGCGTCGGCCAGATCACCTTGCGGATTTCGGTGCGCGCGCCTTTGATCATTGTCCAAGCAGCCGCACCACGCTCAGTAGTGACCGAAATTGAAAGCGCAATACCGCCAATCGCCAAAATGGCGATCACTCGATACAACAAAGACTCGTCACTAAAATAGCTATTGCCGAAGATCCCTGCACCCAACAGCGCAACGACCAGCAACCACTTCATGCTATCGAGCTTGTTGCTCGCAGCTTCACTCATATCAAATCCTTTCCGGGGAGCCGAACTCGCTCCCCACTAATTCCCCACCACCCCATTCGTTAAAAAGGAGTGGCAGGCCAGGAGGGAATCGAACCCCCAACCTGCGGATTTGGAATCCGCTGCTCTGCCAATTGAGCTACTGGCCTATCACATCTTTGGCATCTGCTCACACCGATTTGGCAGAGACGACAAAGCCGAACACGCTGCAAGAGCGGTCCGGCTCTATATTGAGACGAGCCGGAGCTCGCCTCACCGAATTACCGATTACTCGATAATTTTAGCAACGACACCAGCGCCCACTGTTCGACCACCCTCACGGATAGCAAATCGCAGACCTTCTTCCATCGCGATTGGCGCGATCAAAGTAGCAACGAAGTTCAAGTTGTCACCTGGCATAACCATCTCAACACCTGCAGGCAACTCAACCGCACCCGTTACGTCCGTTGTGCGGAAGTAAAACTGGGGACGGTAGCCCTTGAAGAATGGTGTGTGGCGACCGCCTTCGTCTTTACCCAAGACGTAGACTTCGGCCTCAAACTTGGTGTGTGGGTTTACGCCACCAGGCACTGTAAGAACCTGACCACGCTCAACGTCTTCTCGCTTGGTACCGCGAAGAAGAACACCGACGTTTTCGCCCGCACGACCTTCGTCGAGAAGCTTTCGGAACATCTCAACACCCGTACACGTGGTCTTGGTTGTTTCCTTAATGCCCACAATTTCGATTTCGTCGCCGACATTAATGATACCGCGCTCAACACGACCGGTTACCACTGTTCCACGACCGGAAATTGAGAACACGTCTTCCACAGGCATCAAGAACGGCTGATCGATGGCACGCTCTGGCTCAGGAATATAAGAGTCAAGCGTCTCAACAAGTGCTTTAACAGCCGTGGTACCCAGACCATTTTCATCTT
>JAQXEB010000085.1 GCA_029251065.1 Luminiphilus sp. | reverse complement strand
CACCGATTGGCCCAGCCTGCTCGACCCGAGTGGCCTGAAACGCCTCATGACTGAACCCAATTCCAGCCAACTCAGCATGTATTTTTCGCATTCCAAGGTTGGTTCGACTCGCGTGATGCAGCGCGCGGATGCCGATACAGGGGGCCGCGCACAGAATGCCTGACCAGATTCGAGACATATCCCAAATACCCGATGCGGTAAACGTGACGTTTGCGTCCTCCGCCCACCTCTGAATTTTTGCGGCCAAAATTGGATCAGCGGCCGACGGAAAGTAAGACTCGGTCCCATGCGAGAGCACATTCAAGCCCGCCGTTAGCAGGCGCTCGTAGCCTTCTATGTTGTGACTGAGACGGTCTGAGGTCGTGACAATCGCAATGTCTGCCTCGATCGCTTGATAATCGGCGTTATCAGCGTTTTCAACGATAACGCCAAGATCCTTATCCAACCCTGCTAACCGGCCGATATCCTGACCCACCTTCGACCCCGCTCGATTGAATGCTGCAACAATGGGCCAGCCCTTGGCCTGCGCCATCCGAATGCAGTCGGTACCGTATCGTCCAGTGCCATAGATAACGATTCTGGGTTTCACCATTTTTCTCCCTTCAGGCCGAAGAAACCTCGGCTATAACAGCTCAATAATTGACACTTTTCGGGATTGTTTGAGTCCTTCAATCGCGTGGCAAGACTCCGCCTGAAGACTAATAGATAGACAAATTTGATTCAACTAGGCCACCGCCGCCAAGATCGGCGCCCGTCGATGGCGCCTCGGATCGGGGAGACTTTTTACAACCGAGCTATACAGGACGAGAACCCTAAAGCCCAGTCTGGGCCCAAGAATATCGCTTCACGGACACAGAGTCCGTAGGCCTTGATTTCAGCGGCCGCTTCATCATTCTCATGCCACAACGCCCTGCTAGGTCGCATCGCAAGGCTCTTAATACCGCCGGTTGATCCTCAAGGGATGAGCCGTTAGCAAGCCGGTCCAAGATGGCGGCGGCGATCCATCCAAAAACTAACGGCACGACCCGTCGGACCTATTCACTTGAATCATAATCAATCGGTCACTACCGACTCACTACCTATTAATCTCTCTAACAATCCGACAGCGTCTATCATGCCAGTACCCTTTCCCGGGCCCTTAGCGCTATCCGAGCGATCATCGACGCAAAGAGGACCGACCACTTCCCACTAGAACCAACGCCGCGGTAACCCAACAAACCTCGATCGCCGCACCGCACGAGCGTGGAAAACATCTGGTAGTGTCTGCTGAAACATGGTTAATTCGATCTAATCTTCGTTAACGCATGCAGTCGACGAACCTTTGGATTGATATGCCGCGCAGCAACCTTACGTTTCTAGCAGTTACCGTCTCACCGCTTCGTTGCCGCCTTGACCCCGCGGCCGCAGACTTCAAATCAGCAGATTACCGCCCGCGCCTTCACGCCCGATTGAGCACAGCACCCGTTGCATGCAACGACGTGCAAACAGGCCAATCTGCTCTAACCAAGCGCTCACTACACAACACAACCGACGCGCACGACGCTTGCACACCTATCGATTTAAACAGTGCAACCGTTGATCTGAGGGCGCCAACGGTTTGCGGTAAGGCATTGCGCCCCAACATTTTCAGCCAAGGGGAAATCGATCGCTGGATCCGCCCTGCAATCAAAACACCACGCTTAAAAAGGTAACTAAATGAAAAAAAAGTACTTAATCGAATCTGTTGTCTACGCAGGCGCTGTGACCATGGCCATTATTTTTAATGCGATGGGGCCTATGCTGCCGACCCTGATGGCGGATTTCCAGATTTCTTTCACGCAAGCAGGTCTTTTAAGCAGCATTGTTCCCTGTATTTTGGGTGTGTTTGCTCTGGTCTCTGGCACCATCGTCGGAAAAATTGGTCTAAAGGTGACGAGTTGCCTTGGGTTAACGGTGATGTCAATCGGTTGCCTACTATCGGGCCTGGCAGACACCTACACTGCGCTGTTGGTCGGTCGCATTATTTCTGCGGTTGGCGCTGGATTCTTTTTCCCAATGATGGGGGCGATCATCATGCAGTGGTTTAAAGATGATGAACTGGTGGTCGTAAACTCGATCAACTTTTCTGGTTCCGCCGTTGGTGGCGCGCTGGTTCTGGTTATCGCACCGGCGGCCGTCACAACTTTCGGATGGAACAATACACTGATTGGATTTGGCCTTGGATCCGGATTCATTGCCCTACTGGCTTGGGTTTTCCTAAAAGCGCCCAATGACGCAGTCGACGCAGAAAGACCAAAGCCGGTGCCCGCGAGCGGCTTGAATATGGCGCGCATCTTCAGACTCAAGGAGACTTGGCTGCTGGCTTTCGCATTTGCCGCACCCGTTGCGCTATCAATTGTCATCCCAACCTTTTTACCCAGCTACTTTATGCAAGCTCAGAATATGACCATGGCTGTTGCGAGCAATTGGGTTAGCACCGTTTTCTTGATCGGGATTCCGGCTGCCATCGTGGGCGGGCTCTTGGGCGCCAAAACCGGGGTTAGAAAACCCTTCCTCACCGCAAGCGGACTAATGCTTGGCCTCGGTGTGTTTGCGGCGGTCTTACTGACCGGCATCCCGGCCATCATCGGCTTAATTCTAATTGGCGTCGGACTGCTCTTTTACACCGGCATACTGTTTACCATTCCAATGGAAATTCCTGACATGACGCCTGAATCCGCCGGATTGATGATTGGGATCATCACCTTCGTTGGGATGCAGTGCGGCTTTATCGCCCCACTCGTTGTTGGCTGGATCGAAAGTGAAACGGGATCCTTGAAGGAAGGTCTGCTCTTCTTCGGCGTGTTCGGATTCTTGATGGCGATCCTACCGCAGTTCTTGGACGAAACGGGGCCCAGCGCCAGAAAACCGGCAATGGTGGACTGATAGCAAATGGATCTGCTATTTTCGCAGACAGCGCCCATTGACTACAAACCGGTCGAAAATCTCAGCCGCTTTGATCTCTGGCGTTAATCGACCAGACGCGTGATGCAACTCTAAGCGCTTCTGCTGATTGGGATCACATTAGCCACGCAAGAGACATCGTCAGTGCCGCACGTTGAGATGGGGTTTGTCTTCAGAACAGCGTGTGATCAGGCACTGCAACCATTCACGCAACGTTTTTTTACTCGTTATCAAGGATGAATCATGGATTTAGGACTTAAAGGCAAGCGGGTCATTATTACCGGTGGTTCGCGTGGAATGGGACGAGCGATCGGCGAGGTTTTTCTGCGCGAAGGCGCCGTCGTATCATTTTGTTCACGAACCGCCAACATGGCGCCTGAAGATGAAGACCCGCGTTTGGGTGGCGACGTCCGCACAGACGGTGTTGAGCAGGCAGAAGCAAAAATGCGGGCCCTCGGTGAGGTCTATGGCTCAGTGGTCGATGCGGCAAACCGGGAACAGCTCGCTGCCTGGGTGACGCACGCGGCGGAAACTATGGGCGGGATCGACGTCGTGGTATCCAACACCAGCGCTTTGGGTAGCCAGCCGCGCACGCCTGAAGGCTGGCAACGGCAGTTTGATGTAGACATCATGTCTGCCGTGACACTATGGGATACGGCCTACCCCTTCTTAAAGCAATCAGGCGCCGGCGCTTTCATTCAGGTTTCCACCATTACAGCCCTGGACTACCACGCGTATGGGAAAGGGAGCCAAAGTTATGGTGCTTTAAAGGGCGCGCTGGTGAACTATGTGTGCCAGCTTGCCTATGAATACATGAGCGAAGGGATTCGTGCGAATACGGTATCGCCAGGACCGATTTTCGTGGAAGGTGGTTCCTGGGACAAAATTCAGCGCGCCTTACCCGACTACTACGACGAGAATATCGCGCGGCAACCGTCGGGCAGGCTCGGCAGGGCCGGCGAGGTGGCCGACGTTGTCGCGTTTTTGGCCAGCCCTCGATCATCGTGGGTTACTGGTGAGAACGTGGTGATCGACGGCGGCTTTACCAAGTATATCAAGTACTAGCAGGGCATCAATGCAACCTCCTGAGTCCGCACTTGAACTGAACGTCGATCGCTGTCCGTTGCACGCGCTCCGGCCATTGCAGCCTGAGTTTCTGACCCGTCCTGCTCAGCTGAGTCGGCGCTTGCGAGACGAGGCGCCGGTCTTTCAGGATCCTGAGAGTGGGATTTATTTCATTTCTCGGTATGCCGATGTCGTTACCATGCTCAAAGACCACGTCACCTTTTCCAGCGTCATGGGCGGAAAATCCACTCGTGCGATCGACTCAAAAGACCCGGAGGTGCGCGCAATCATGGCCGGCGGCTATCCCAACGTGCCCACCATGCTCACTCAGGACCCGCCTTTGCAACGACGGTACCGCAAGTTCGTCGATGGCGCGTTCTCACCTGCCAGTCTGAAATCTCTAGAGCCGTTCATAGAGCAGACGAGCCATGCACTGATTGATGGCTTCATAGCCCGAGGCGAGTGCGAATTTCGCTCGGCGTTTGCGGCAGGCTTACCCCTTAGAGTAATCGCGTCACAAATCGGCACACCTGAGGAAGACCTCCCTAAGCTTTTTGAATGGACCAATACCTTCATCGCCAACCTCAGCATGCAATTGAACCTTGAAGGCGCACGCGCGGTGGCCCGCAGCGTGGTGGCATACCAGCACTACTTCGTAGAGCGTCTGGAGGAGCGGCGGTGCAATCAGACGGATGACATTCTCTCTAAAATCGTCAACGCCAGATTTGATGGTGAGCTCCCACTCAATAATGCTGAATGCCTGTCGATGCTCAATCAAATATTGGTGGCCGGCAATGAAACCACCGCCAGTACGCTAACCGAAGGCATGTGGCAACTGATCAATCATCCGGATCAATATGAGCTGATTCGTCGTAACCCGAGTCCTGAGATGATCAGTCGCTTTGTGGAGGAACTGCTGCGCGTATCCAGCTCATCGGCACATGGTTTTCGACGCGTGACAAAAGAGCTCGTACTGCATGGCGTCGTAATCCCCGAGAACGCGATTTGCTTTGCGCGCTTTGCGTCAGCCAACCAGGACGATGACCAATTCCCGGACGCGATGAAGTTCGACATCATGCGCGATAACTTGAACGACCACATAGCCTTTGGCAAAGGTGTTCACCATTGCCTTGGTGCTGCGCTGTCGCGCCGGGAGTTGAGCATTGGTTTTCGGGTGATCTTCCAGCGATTGGAAAATTTTCGCCTGCAGCCCGGCGCGGCGAACCCGCAGTTCGCTCCGAACGCGCTGTTACACGGCCTGACGGCCTTACCCCTGGCCTTCGATGCCATCCCCTAATTAAAAGGAAAACCATGACTGACTTCCCCACGACACCTAACGCAGTATCAGCTGGCTGGCTCAGTGACGTGCTGGGTTTTACGGTTGAAAACTTTGAGGTCATCCATTTCGCTGAAGGTATCGGAATCCTATCGATGGTCACTCGGTTGCTGCTGACGACCGCGCCGGAGAACCCCCAATCAGTGATTGCCAAGTTTCCCTCGCCAAACGCCACGAACCGCGAAATTACGCGCACGTACGGCATGTATGCGCGTGAGGTCATGTTCTACCAGAGCATCGCAGACAAGGTAGCGATGCGATCGCCTCGATGCTTTTATACCGTAATAGACCCGGCGACCGATGACTTTGTCATGCTGCTGGAAGATCTAGGCCATTTACCTGTCGGCGACCAGGTGACGGGCTGCACGCTGGCCGAGGCAAAGTCCGTCCTTTCAGCCGCCGCAGCGCTACATGCCAGCAGTTGGCAAGCAACCGAGTTTCCAGACCTGATTTCACACAACAACCCAGCTCAGTGCGCGGGCATGATCAACGGTTTTCAGGTCGGTTGGCCAAAGGTAAACGCCATGTTTCCTGAATTGATTCCCCAAAGTGCTCAAATTGCCGGTGACCGGATGCCGCACTTTGTCGCGAAATTGCTCAATGAAATGTGCCAGGACCCGATCTGCATCTCACATGGGGATATGCGCTTAGACAATATCTTCTTCGACGGCAGTGAATGTGTGTTCGTGGATTTGCAGTCGGTCGCCACCTCCGCGCCTGAACAGGACGTTGCCTATTTCATTACGCAAAGTGTGCCGCCGGCCGTTAGGGCCGACACGGATCTTGTCGCCTACTACCACTGCGAGCTAACAAAACGCGGCATCGATTACGATTTGGCTCGTTGTCGGGCGCGCTACCGTGTCTGCGCGCTGTATCTGATGTGTTTTGCCGTGAGTATTGCGGGTGAACTGGATCTACAGAACGAGCGTGGCCAGACCTTAGGCAGGACGTTACTCGGTAACTCCTTGGGTGCGCTGGATGAATTAAAGGCATTTGATCTGCTTCGTTAAGCCGCCTAGCTCATTGATTTGACGGGTCCCAGGCGACTTACACTCAGGACAGAATTTCAGATTCTCTTTCTGCAAGCGGGCCTTTTGAGCCGCATTCCTGCCTGTATTCTCGGGATATTTGCGATCGTCGGATACAATTGGTCTACAGGGGATCCCTTACAGAAGCCTGACGATGCGGTCGACCGGCTGCATCTTGCTCGATCTTGACCAAGACGTGTACCTGGATGCTAGTGCGTCGCGGGACCTCTGCAATCGGCGCCGGACTCTTTTTTGGTGGTAGCGGGCAGTTTTACTTTTACCGACAAGGCCGATTCTGCCTTCGCCTGCTGAGAGCCGTTCGGGGGCAAGGCTGCAGCGCCCTGTAACCTAGATCGCGACGGCACCACGGAATACGATTAACGCAAAGAGTTGCCTTTCAGCACCTTATCCCGCGAGCGCTCTGCGGGTTCGCACGGCACTTGCGAGTTCCTGTAATAGCGTCTCGGTATCTTCCCAAGCAATGCAGGGATCGGTAATGCTTTGGCCATATTTCAAGGTCGCCTTGTCCACAACATCTTGGCGACCCGCTTCGATATTGGACTCGATCATCAAACCAAAGATGGCTTGATTACCTCGAGCAACTTGGGTCGCGATAT
>JAQXEB010000084.1 GCA_029251065.1 Luminiphilus sp. | reverse complement strand
ACTTGAGCGCGCAATCCAGCCTCTTCGTAAAGTCGAAGAATATGCTTTAGAACATTGCGAGAGGCGAGCGGGTGCGGCTCACCGGATGCTTTATAACAGTCAGCAATGATCTGCGCCGTTGGCTCTCTCGCCCAAGGTACTTTCCTCAACGAGTCAGGGTCCGGGACCAACAACATGTCGGTGTCGGTGGGCTCGACAAAATCCCAGTGCTCATCGGTGTACTCGCCGGTGACCGTCTGAATCATGATCGATTCGGGCAATTTCAGGTCGGCGCGACTCAAAAATTGATGCGCGGGAATAAATTTACCGCGGGCATTGCCCGTCATGTCAGGAACGAGACATTCAACCTCAGAAATAGCGTTAGTTTCCAGCCAAGTCCGGATTGCATCAATACCAGGATAAACAATATCGCCAGTTGCATTCTTCTCAGGCGAATACACAATCGTGGCGTTTTTATCGCGCCGCTTGTTTGACCCGCTCATAAAACACTCTATTTGCTACAGAAACGGCAGTATGGTGTGGCACCTGCATACTCGCAAGGGGCATAATCGCCAAATGCAAAGTTCACTCCAAGGCTACCCTGACAGCTGGTATGCCGCGTCTTCTCAAATTCCCCCCGAGCGCGAATCGCTCAACGGCGAGGCAACCGCTGACGTCTGTGTCATTGGCGCTGGTTACACGGGCCTGTCCGCCGCACTCCACCTCAAAGAGCTTGGCCACTCAGTCATCGTGCTCGAAGCAGAGCGTGTGGGATGGGGCGCATCTGGGCGAAATGGTGGGCACGTGGGTACCGGCCAACGTGCCGACCAACTGTCACTGGAAGCCTGGTTTGGTCAAAGTGCCGCACAAGAACTCTGGCGCTTGGGTTTGGAGGCAGTTGAGCTGGTCACTGGCCTTGTTGTGAAACATCAGATTGAGTGTGAGTTTGGTGAGGCCAATGTCCACTTTGCAGCCAAGCGCTCTCACGTGGACGAGCTCAAGGAAGAGATTGAACATCTACAGACGCACTACAATTATTCAAGCATTGAAGGCGTCGACAAGCACTCACTTCATAAAGTGACCTCGGGAGTCGGTTTTCACTATGCCGCTATTGATCGTGGCGCAAGGCATCTACACCCACTGAAATATTGTTTGGGCCTTGCACAGGCTGCCGCTAAGGCAGGCGCAACTATTTTTGAACGCAGCAAGGTCACGGCGCTCGCTCAGACCGAGAGTGGTGTTGGTATCACCACAAATGGTGGTCACGTCAACGCTAAAAAGGTCGTAATTGCGTGTAACGGGTACCTTGACACTCTGTTCGCACCCATCGCGAGTAATATCATGCCGATCAACAACTTTATCGTGGCCACAGAGCCGCTTGATGAAGCTGTCGCAGCGCGCCTCAACCCACTTAATGCATCGCTGTCAGACAGCTTATTTGTCATTAATTATTGGAAGCTCTCGCGCGACCGCCGCCTCATTTTTGGCGGGGGCGAGACCTACAGTGATCAATTCCCCGACTCCATCACTGACTTTGTTCGGCCCAAACTTCTAGCGATTTATCCAGAGTTATCGACGACAAAGCTGGACTTTGGCTGGGGTGGAACGCTTGCGATAACACGAAATCGAATGCCGGACCTGGGTGTACACAACGGCTCTATTTTTTACGCTCAAGGGTTCTCGGGTCATGGCGTTCCGACAGCCACGATGGCAGGCAAGCTCATTGCCTTGGCCATAAACGGTGGCCATGACGATTTCGACCTCATGGCCGGTCTTAAAACACGAAAGTTTCCCGGAGGCCCTTTGCTGCGACGACCCTCGCTCATTGCCGGCATGCTTTTTTACAGTTTGCGCGATCGACTGGGTTGGTAGTGCGTCGATCAACGTTCAATACGCCGTCCACCGGAGACACTGGCCAACCCTTTTAAAAGTGACAAAAGAGTCATACTGACGCACTGCGATTCCATTATTGAAACTGCGTTGTGTTAGGTTAAAAGGTCAATGTGCAGGAGAGTGTCATGAGCCAGTTGACCGGCAGACCCAGTGCACTGTTAGTTGTCTCTGATGGCTTTCTTGCCAAACAACTCACAGATGCGCTCCACATTCAGGGTTATAAGACGGTAAGAGCAGGACTTGCTCGGGACTGCTATTCGGCCTGGTCGTCACCAGAGCGTTTTTCTTTTTGCATTATAGATCAGCATCTTGCAGATCAACCTGGTCACGTGCTTGCAAAATATCTTGCTGAAAACAAAGCAAAAAATGTCATCCTGTTTGGCAATCTGGCTGATGCAGAGATGCGATTAAGTTTGTATCGCTCGGGTGTAAAGCTCTTGCTCCGTGAGCCCGACGGAACCGCAGAAATCATTGCCGCTATCGAGGCCATTGATACGCCGAAACAAGCCGCTGAACCGAAGGCAACAACAGTGGTGCCGTTCCAGAAAAAGTCGTCAGGGCACGCGCCTTGGCAAGTGAAGGCGTTACAACGTGAATTAGTGGCGCCCGAGGGGCAAACAGTGGCACTGACGCGCAATGAGGTGAAGGTGTGTCTTGCACTCGCGGAGTCGCCCACAGAGCCGACAAACAGAGAGGCGCTGACCCGCTCGTTGTACGGACGTTTTGATGCCTCGGCCAACAGAGCGCTGGATGCGGTGATTAAACGCCTCAGGCAGAAAATTGTTGCACGAGTCAGCGCCGTAGACCCGATCACCACACACTACGGGGAAGGGCATCGCTTTACTGCCCCGATTATTACGGTCAATCAGTAAGCTCGTAAGCGGGAAAGACCCCCAACAATCCTCGCGCCACAACGTCAGTCTGCAGCGTAGTTCCAGACAATAGGGCGCAAGAATTAAGCAGTAGCTGTCGTTTTACTGGTTTATTTCCGCTGATTGACAAAGCGAATGACGTGCTCTTGGCCAGTACCGGATGAGACGTCAGAAGAGACAATCACAGCACCTAAGCCGTTTAAAATCGCTCGGAGTACATCGAGACTGGGGTGGTCTAACGTGGCATCTTCCAGCGACCAGCCCAAACCCGTGTCACGAATTCGGCTGCACAACTCCGGCTCCCCCTCCAAAGACAACTCGGTCCACAGTGAGAGTTCGATAAACCCCTCGTCGGTAAAGTTGAGTGCCGTGCTAATAAAGGCGAGCAACGCTGACTCCACCCAGTAGCCTGAGCCGCGGATCAGTTCCGGCATGTCATCATCCACAAGTAATCTGCAGTCCAGTCCCTCGTCGGCTGCAAGACGCTGCAATTCGTCCTGTACGGTCTTAGCCAGATCATGGACGTCGAGCTCCTCTTGGTCGCCAAGCGCCATCTCCGATTCCAGCGAGTCTCGACTCGCCATGATGCTTGAATCCAAACTCAACCGGAGCTGACCCATCTCGGAGAGCGCAATATTTAAGTAGCGCTGTTCCTCAATACCGACTCCAGGGGCATCTTTGACTCGACGAGCAAGGTCTACCACCTGCTCGAGGTTAGTAATCACCGTGTTATGAATTAAACCGGTAAGGGCGTCTTTACTGATGAGAGAACCTTGGAATGCGTCAATCTGCTTATCTGCACCGGTAAGACGTGAACGCACTGCGATCGCGAATAAAAGTGCAAGCAGCGTTGCCAGTAGCGTCAAGACCAACTCGGTGAATGCAAAAACCGACCGCTGTTGCTGTAATGCATTTTTAGCGTAAGTCTCGGTGGGACCTATGAAGCTGTTAAACCCCTGCCGCTCGGAGGAGTACACCAGTGAAAGCGGATCGGAATACTCTGAGTCTGTGCACGGAATCTCACCACTGTCGGGCCGGTAGGCCAATACACAGTCCCCGGTCTCAGGGTCATAGTGAGTAACAGCCAACGCAGGTAGCGGCCCTAAGACCCTTAACTTGCGATCAATATAGCGCTCTATTTCGACGAGATTTTGCTTCACAATACCGAATACGGGACCCTTCAATCGTTCTGATCGAAAAACATGATGCCTAAACGCAACCGGCCCTTCGAAGGTAAAAGAAGGATCATTATCGGGCGAAGCACGGTAGACAGTTTGACGTATTACCCCAGCAGGGCTGAAAAAATCAAACCCGTCCATCATTGGATGATCTGTTATGTCTTCGCCCACCAGCTCCTCGCGCGGGTAGGACTGAATGATAATAACTCGGCCCTGAGGATTGAGGGTGGCAACATAAAAGTGAAGGACGGTTGAGCTCGAATCTGCGCCGAAGTTCTGCATTAACGCAGTGAAGCCCGCTCGAAGGGCATCATCCC
>JAQXEB010000083.1 GCA_029251065.1 Luminiphilus sp. | reverse complement strand
GGGCTTTCGCCTCTCCCGCGATAACAAACCAGCAGTGACTGCTCTGACAAAACAAGGGGTAGACCCCATCCTCAGAGAAATCTCGTCCCATTGGAAAGGTGTCCGCATCTTCATGTGGCTCCAAGAGCCAGTATTCACGGGTGCTTAATGACATGACCCAGGTATTATTGTTAGCGAGTAGGATTCGATTTGGGGCGTCCGGCGTTAGTAAGTTCTGCAGTTTGAGCCAGCTGTTCGCCCCGATTCCCCGCACGCCGCTACGGCGCTTATGGCTGTTATCGTGAATACGGATCGCGCCGTTACAGTCTGCCAAGAGTCTTGTCGGTGGGGTTTTTATTGCAGAGTCATCGCTCACAGTGATTGCCTCGCATTATCAGGGTCATAAAACGGTGTCTTGACGACGCGCGCTTGCGCACATACACCTGATTCGGTGCGGATGTCGATCTGCGACCCCGCACCTGCGTCTTCCGGATGAACGTAAGCCAGGCCAATAACTTTCTGGAGTGTGGGCGAAAATTCGCAAGACGTGACCGAGCCGACAATCTCACCCTCACGAATGACCAGATGCCCCTCCATAGGTTGGGGCGAGACATCGGTTAATTCAAAGCCAACCAGTTGGCGCTCTAAGGGTCTGCGGGAAAGAATTTCCACACTTCTCCCTCCCACATAAAAGGGTTTGTGTTGTGCGATTGCCCAGCGCAGTGCGACTTCATTGGGGTGGGTCATGCCATCAGTGTCTTGACCGACGATAATGTGTCCCTTTTCGAGACGCAGAAGTCGCTGTGCCTCTACGCCGAAGGGACGTATGCCACAGGCCTGTCCGGCGGTCATCAGTCTGTCCCAGAGTTCACCGACCAGCGGTGAAGGGACATGAAGCTCGTAGCCCAGTTCACCGACGAAACCGACACGCATCAAGCGGGTCGGAATACCTCCGATCGTCGCCTCACGATAGGCGAGATAAGGAAACTGTTCTGGGCTGAGGTCGAGATCGCACCCCGCCTGTCTGAGCACCTCCCGCGATAATGGCCCGGCCAGGTTAACTGCGCTCAACGCACTGGTGACGTTCGTAATGTCGAGGTCCAGCCGCCACTGAGCGTTCCATTTCAACATGTCTCGGTAGACCTGATCGACACCGGTTGTTGTGGCAGTAACGTAGTAGTGGTGCTCGCTTATACGCGCTGCAACGCCGTCGTCCGATACGACGCCTTGTTCATTGGTCATCACCGCGTATCGGGTTTTCCCCACCGGCTGTTTCACAAAGCCAAAGGTGTAGAGGCGATTCATGAACTCGGGCGCATCGGGCCCGCGCAAGTCGATACCGCCAAGGGTGCTGACGTCGATGAGTCCTACCCCTGTCCTGACCGCGGTGACCTCCGCGTCGATCGCAGAGCGGCGGTCTGCAGGTTGACCGTAAAACGCCGGTCGCTGCCAGCTTCCTGCAGGAATCATTTGCCCGTGTAATGCGAGGTGTCGATGGTGAAGGGCAGTTCTGCGTAAGGGGTGAAAGCGACGTCCTGCGAGCAGCCCTAATGGTTCGGGGGTCAGTGGGGGGCGCGCCGTGGTCACACCCGTTTGGGTGACCGATCGATTGGTGGCTTTGGCAACGAGTCGGGCGGTGGGCAGGGCCGAGTGCCGACCTTGTGACGGTCCCATGCCGACGGTGGAAAACCGCTTGACCAGCTGAATATCGCGATACCCCATGCGCGTAGCGTTGACGATATCCTTGATTTGAAGATCTTCGTCAAAATCAACAAACTCCCGCCCTTTAGGATGCTTCACAAAGGGCCACGGGTGATTGACACGCTCGCGACAGTGCACGGCTTCGTCACGCTCTTCAACCGCAATATCCAGTGCCCTGAGCGCTGCGCGTGCTGCATTGCGGGCGTCGCACTCCAAGGCCAAAAGGGTAAACACGCTATTGATGCTCCCTGCGATATGCATTCCCTTGGGCAGGTTGCTGATGGAGAACTGAGCGCTCGCGTCATCGTATTGCAAGAGTGCTCCGGCCTGACACGCGAGCTGATACGCCGGCATGTAGCCGACAGACATGGCCAGCACGCCGCAGTCGAGTGACGCTACTTTTTGTCCGACGCCCGAATCATGGTGCAGTGCATGCACATCCACGCAGGAAAGATTATGAGCACCCCATTCGGACTTTGCCTCGTAGACAACGCACTGCGGGTACACTGCTATGCCTCTCGCTTCGGCCTCAGCACGAAGTGTCTGGTCATCAGACTGCGCGCGCAAATCAATAATGGCGACGACGGTACCGCCTGCGTCGTGACTGCTAAAGGCGGTGTTGTACGCCAGATCATTTCCCGCCAGTACTGCGAGAGGGCGCTCTGAAATAACGCCGTAGAGACGACTGAGTCGATCGATGGCGCTGCACATGACAACGCCTGGCAGGTCGTTGTTGCGAAAGATTGCATGTTGCTCGCTGGACCCAGTGGCTAATATGGTCTGTTTTGCTCGGACTTTAAACAGGCGGTGACCTTGCAAGACGGGTAGATAGTGATCACCGAACCACGCATTGCAGGTCGCAGATTGCAACACTTTAATATTGGGATGTTCACAAACTCTATTGATCAGAGCGTCACGCTGTTTTTGTGTCTCCTTGAGGTCCGAGCAGAACGCGTGGTAGTTCAGTGAGCCGCCCAGCGATGGGTCCTGTTCGACCAAAAGGACTTCTGCACCGCTGTCGGCGACTTTCAACGCCGCATGGAGTCCTGCAGGTCCGCCGCCGATGACGGCGACGTCACAGAATAGATAGGCCTTGTCCGTGTAAGCGGCCTTGACCGAGAGGTTGCTGGTGCCCAGCCCTGCCGCTCTGCGGACA
Source organism: Luminiphilus sp. (assembly GCA_029251065.1). Lineage (GTDB taxonomy): Bacteria > Pseudomonadota > Gammaproteobacteria > Pseudomonadales > Halieaceae > Luminiphilus. Next base: position 494 of record JAQXEB010000083.1, on the reverse strand, counting down.
ATGGGCTCCCACAGGGCCCACATACCCCGCGGCTTGAAGAACGCTTTGTAATAAAATCCAACCGGTAAAAATCGGCCGAACCAATCCAGTGTTCGGGACAGGTCAAAGCTCAGCCAGCCAGTGTAGTTTTGGCCGGATAATTCGAGGCCCTCTTCGACGAGGACGCGATCTGCCAACAAGTTGGGCGTTTTAGGCGATTGCACCAGCGTATTCGCGTCCTGCCCACACAGCGTCAGTGGCCCGCGGGGTCTGTGGTATTTAAATGATCGTGACTGCACCCAGACCTGGTGAGCAAGCAGTGCAGAGGCGACAGAATCGCCGTCAAAGCCCTGCATGACTTTGCCCTCAAAGGTAAATTTCTTGGGCTGAGTCGTGTCGATCCACTGCCCAAAACAGTCATTTTTGAGCCGTGTCATACGGGAACCTCGGATGTTTTGAAGTCCACGCGCTCGCAAAAGATCGCCTCGGGAGCAAACGTTCTGGTGATTTCATCG
>JAQXEB010000082.1 GCA_029251065.1 Luminiphilus sp. | reverse complement strand
TGACATACGGCGCTCCCGTTTTGAAACTGGTTGGGTAATTGATGAGACTTGCTGGGTCTTTGGGCATCAGCATCAAATGAGGGCCTGACTCAATCCATTGACCCGGCGCCGCATCTTCTTTGTTGAGCACGCCTGCTTGGGTGTTGTCCTCGCCCATGTCACCGTGAAGCATCCACATAAAGGTATCTCGCTCCATCACGGGTGATTTGCCTGCCATGTAGCCCATCATCCACTTCATACCTTCACCATCGTGACAGGCTGCCATGGCGTCGTGTGCCGAGCGCCATCCTGTGGGCGGTACGGGTCGCGGGTTCGCTGACTGACAGGTCCAGCCATTGGTGCCTTGGCGCAGAACGGATCCATCGCTGCCGAGGACGGTCGCGAACGCACCCAGAAAAGCGGGCGCTGCAGTGCTGTAAGCTTCGATTTGCCATGCTGCAGACGTATGGTCTGCTTTTTCGCCAGCTTCGTGATGCCCTGCGAAAACCGTTGTTGTGCAAAGGCACGAAAGTGCGCCAGCAAAGATTTGTCGTCTCATAGTAAACACTCCTCGGAGGTGATCAGCCGATCTACGGCATCATTGTGTGTTGTAAACAGAAAACTAAACGACAGCGCGGAAAAATCCAAGAGTTTTGGCGGGACTCATTGTTCTCGGCCTTTGATGGCAAAGACGGTAATGCACCCTAGCAGCACGCCCAGACAATCGGCGAGGAAGTCGAGCCACTCATGTGACCGTGTCGTCGTAAAGCCTTGCGCTATCTCTATGGCACCTCCGAGTGCGATGAGTGAGACGATCACCGTCACACGGTGTGAGGGGTAGCCCCAAAGACCTGAGGTCGACAAAACAAGGAAGGCGCCCGTGTGGATGATTTTGTCCGAGAGTGCAAACGTTGTCGTCAGGATGTCCTGCGGAATCAGTGCTCCCGTAACGACCACGACACACAGGACCCAAAAGAATCCCCGAGCAACCGCATTCATCGGACCACCGACAATCATCTTTTCAACGTCCAGAACTTCCTCTGACAGACGTCCAAATCGGATGCTAGCAGCCTGAACGCCTTGTTCCGTGTGAGTGCCTTTAGGTACACAAATTTCACCGCTTAGCCGAACGTTTTGCGGCCGCAAAGCGGTGGCAAGACCTTATTGGGCAGCGTCATAAGCGGCTTGTATCGCCGGGATCGCCTGGCCAATGAAGAATTCTGGGGGCGCGCCGGAGTCGGCGTCATCACCGTATTCGTCAATCGCCATGTAGCCACCGATGCCGCGATTAACATCAATAAAACTCACCGCACCAAAGGCTCCGGGATCGGTAAATACCCCGGGCAAATCGGTTCTGATCCACCAGCCCATGCCGTAGGGAGTCGCATTGGTGGTCACTAAGCCACCCCGGTCAGTTTGCATACTGGCAATCGCCTCCTCACTGAGGACGCGCGTCTCTCCGCAGAACCCGCCGTTGAGGTGGACCTGCAGCAGCTTCGCGTAATCGGCCATATTAGTGACCGCACCACCCTCAATGTTGGGGTTGGTGACGCCAGCAAGCGTGTCCACGGCACCAGTGAACGATTCGGGTGACTCCCAGGGATTCCCGAAGGTGAAGACCTCAAGGTCACAAGGTGTTCCCAAGTATTGGTCGACCAGTTGATTCCAGGTGGCGTTCGCGACCGTACTTGCGGTCACGCCCGCTATTTGCCACTGACTGCCGCCGTAGTCATAAACGCTCCCTGCCGATCGTGAGGTGGGCAGTTCGTTTTGGACGAGCGTCTGTCCGCAGCTTTCAAAATTGAAAAATGCTTGTGAACCGAATTGGCAAAGATGGTTGAAGTCTTCAAGGGTTGGGCCAGTTGCTGAACCGTAGCCTGGCAGCAGTCGAAGGCCGGGAATCCCCGACGTATTGCTCACCATTTGCTCAACCGTCCGGTCAGCGTACGGACCGTCGTAGGCGAGATAGGTGCTGACGGGCGCAGTGATCGAAAATTCGATGTTGGGGTCATCCTCAAGCGCCATGATTGTCATGACAGCAGGGACTTTGCTGGTCGAGGCTAACAGCACGACCGTGTCTTCGGTGTGGTCGCCAAATACACCGGTGTGCATGACGCCCTCTGAGTTCACTAAGACGTAGCTAATACCGTCGAAGACAGGATCGCTGTCGATGAAGGCTTGAAATGAATCATCCACGTCCGAAAAGTTCGGTCCGGTGTCGTTGCTACCACCAGAGCCGCTGCCTGATCCTGCTCCGGTGCCTGAGTCGCCTGGACCGACAGGTGCCGGAGTCGCCGAGCCGCCGCCACCCCCGCAACTCGCAAGCACTGCGAGGCAGCCCACAATGAAGGTGGGTCTGAGTAAGCCGGCGCTCAGGAGATCTAAAACTTTTTTGGATATCAGCACATCTTTTTCCTATTCTTTTTTCTCACCCTCATTAAACCATCAGTTGCGCGCTTGCCGCGATGGATAAAACACTAGGACGTGAAGGTTTAAGAGATTTGCGTGGGAAACAGTACAAAGGCTGATACAAGGATTAGATGATGAGACTCGGCACCATTGTGGTTGCGCTACTGGCAGCATGTGGCTCCTTCGCGCACGCAGACAGTAAACTCCCGGATCAAGAATACGCGCCCTTAAAGAAGAAGGCCCCCGTGTACCCCCATGTCTCTCAATTTAACGGTATCGAGGGCTACTGCATCGTTGAATATACGGTGACCGCTCAAGGGACGACTCAAGACGTGTTTCCCGAGGCGTGCAGCCCCGTGGGATTGTTCGAAGGGATCAGCGTCGAGGCGGCCAAACAGTTCACTTATCAGCCTCGAATTACCAACGGCATGCCTGTGCATGTTGCAGGTGTTCAGAACAAATTCATATTTGACCTGACGGGAGGTGGAAAGCGACTGGATTTAGGGCCTGACCCCATTAAGTTCAGCTTTTTGAAGCCTAGCGAGCAAAAAGGCATCAATAAACGGCTTCAAAGCCAGGACTGGAAGGCGTTAAAAAAATACGCACTGACGCGGAAAAATCGTAACCATCGAATGCTGTACTTTGCTGGATATTCAGAGCTTCAAATGGGTAATGCCGATGCGGGCTATGAATTGATGGAGCAGTTTGTTTTTCATGAGGATGAAGAAACGCCGTTTGAATACGTCACGTTCAGCGCTGTCCAGCGATTAGCGACTCACTACTATCAGACGCAGCAGTCCGACAAGCTTATTGCCCTCGACCAGCAGGTTGATGTTTGGTGGTTTCACTTAATCGAACCGCGTGAGACTAATCGCATTGCCCTGATGATTGCGGATACCTATGGCATGCAAGGGAACATTACCGAATCTGATCGACGTTTTGCGCAAATTGTTGATCGCGCGCGAACCGAGGCCGCGAAAGCAGATCCCTTTGTCGCCATGGCACGGCAAGCCTTAGGGCAATAACGACAAGCGACGGGCAAAGAACCCTTCAGTCAAGGTCGCTTCCCGTCCGTTTGCCCTACGAATGTGTGTCTATCCTATTGGCAGTCGCTATGCCGACCGCTACTCTTAGGTCACAACTAACAACAATAGAGATCAAGGCATGAACTTCGAGTTTTCAGAAGAGCAGCAAATGCTTCGAGATCAGGCGCGCAGCTACCTGACTCAGCACTGTCCCACCACACTCGTCCGACGCGTGTTGAATAACCGAGAAACCCACGACGCAGACCTTTACAAGGGCATTGCCGAAATGGGTTGGACAGCAACCACCATTCCAGAGGAGTACGGCGGGTTGGGCATGTCGTACCTTGAGCTTGTGGTCATTGCCGAGGAGCTCGGACGTGCTTGTGCGCCGGTGCCCTTTAGTTCAACGGTCTACCTGGCGGCAGAGGCCATAATGGCGCTCGGTACCGAGGCACAAAAACAGGCCTGGCTTCCTAAGTTTGCCGACGGCACTGCCATTGGGTGCTTTGCTATGGGTGAAGCGGGTGGCCGAGTAACGCCCGATCAAATGAGTACGCGCATGCAGGACGGCGTGTTAAACGGCACTAAAGTACCGGTTGCTGACGGCGGCATCGCTAACGTAGCGATCGTTGTCTGTGCGTCGGATAAGGGTGACGGTGCATCACTGGCCCTGGTCGACTTGAGTCAAGACGCCGTGTCAAAGGACAACGTGCAAATGATCGACTTCAGTCGTGGCCACAGTGAACTCGTGTTTGACGGCGCCTGTGCTGAAACGTTGGGTGAAGAGGGTGCGGGCTGGACCGCTGTGGAGTCCCTCATGAACACTGCCGCCGTGCTATTTGCCTGGGAGCAGATCGGTATCGCCGATAAGGCGCTTGAGCAAGCGCGAGAATATGCGCTCGGACGGTTTGCCTTTGGTCGATCGATTGCCTCTTACCAGGCGATTAAGCACAAGTTGGCTAAAATGTACGTCAAAAATACGTTGGCGCGCAGCAATGCCTATTACGGTGCCTGGGCACTCAACGCTCAGGCCAGTGACCTTGCGGTGGCGTCTGCAACGTCGCGGGTGGCGGCAATCCAAGCGTCACTCTTTGCTGCCGAAGAGAACATTCAAACCCACGGAGGCATGGGCTTCACCTGGGAGTTTGACTGTCAGTTCTATTACCGCCGGGCAAAGCTTTTGAGCTTGGCTGTGGGCAGTGAAAAACAATGGCAGGGACGTCTGGTTGACGGCCTCGCCGCATCCGCATAACGAAACGAGAGAAGAGAGGTTCATCATGGATTTTAACGACACTCCTGAACAGGCCGCGTTTCGTGAAGCAGCCGCGAGTTGGCTGGCAGCAAACGTACCCAGTAAAGAGGAAATAAAAGGGCTGAACCGCTTAGCAGTTGCGAAGCTCTGGCAGAAGCGCAAGTACGATGCTGGCTGGGCTTGCATCGGTTGGGATCCCGCTTACGGGGGTCGCGGTGCGTCTGCCATTGAACAAGTCATTTGGAAGCAGGAAGAGGGTAAGTACGATGTCCCCGCCGGTTTCTTTGTGATTGGTCAGGGCATGATGGCGCCGACGCTGATGGCGTATGCACAGCCTCAATACCTCGACCAGTTTTTGCCAAAGCTTGCGAGTGGCGAAGAAATTTGGTGTCAGCTGTTCTCCGAGCCTGCTGGTGGTTCTGACTTGGCTGCGCTTCGCACTAAAGCGGAAAAAGACGGTGACGAGTGGGTCATCAACGGCCAGAAAATCTGGACGTCGGGTGCTCACTATTCTGACTACGGTTGTGTTGTGGTGCGAACCGACCCCAACGTACCCAAGCACAAGGGCCTGAGCTATTTCTTTGTCGACATGAAGTCGCCGGGCATTGAGATTAAGCCCATTAAGCAGTTGACGGGAGAGTCGGAATTTAACGA
>JAQXEB010000081.1 GCA_029251065.1 Luminiphilus sp. | reverse complement strand
TCCACCTCGACTAAACGGTCCTGAATCTCAACACCGGCGCCCTCAGCGACGTGCTGCCTGAGCTCGCTTCGCAAATTACCCAGTCGATCCACCTCTTGATTGGGTTCGATTGTGACCTGAACCGCCGTGAGATCACCCGTCTCACTCACCACCAAATTTCGATAGAGTTGACTGGTTGTGAATTCTTTCAGCGCCATTTCCCGGTCAACCTTTGGATCGCGAAGACTGGCAATCGCGTCAAGGTCAGACAGATCGGTTAGGGAAATCGGCGGACTTTCGAGCAACGGCACATCCAACGCGGAGGTCACAGTCCGAACGCCCTTTACCCGCTCAAGATCAGCGACCATATTGGCAAGACCCGACAGCGACTCATCGCTCAACAGTGGCGAATCTGGCTCCCAGGTGAGGATTAAAAATTCATAACTCTCGTAGCGATCAGTCGCCTCTTTGAAAAAAGCAAGATCCGGATCACCCTGCAGCAGTAACGAGTCAGAGGACGCATCCAGACGAACCTTGTCCAATTGCGACGCCGCAAGCCCCCCCAACACTGCAGTAACGACAATGATCAGCCCAAAATATTGGGAAATCGCACGCTGATAAAATGATGACATTACGGCTCCGTCGGTAGGCCTTTAACTAGGCCAACGATTGTAGCAACTGCCGGTGTAAACCGGAGAAGCTTCCATTACTCATAATCACAATATGATCCCCCGACTTGACGCGCTGAACCAGCGCCTCATGGAGATCCGACACGTGGTGAAAGACTTGATGTTTTGCTGTGTCTGTCGACTCATCCAAGACCGACCAAGCAAGTCCGGGAGGCTCGAACCAAAATACCTCATCAGCGTCTGAGGTTGCGGGTATCAATGTGGATTTATGGATCCCGTCCTTCATCGTATTGGACCTGACTTCAACAACGGCGATGACGCGCGCAGAGCCAACCGTTTGTCGCACGCCGCACAGTGTGGCCTCTATTGCAGTCGGGTGATGCGCGAAATCATCATAAACAAAGGCACCACCGGGAGTGCCTATGAGCTCTAGCCGACGTTTGACCCCTCCGAATGTTGAAAGTGCAGCGCAGGCTTCCGCAATGGTCACGCCCATATCGACCGCTGCGGCGACGGCTGCCAAGGCATTTTCCGCATTGTGACGCCCGATCAGATTCCACGAAACACGGCCTTGCTCACCACCGGGCGACTGAATCTCAAGCTCGCGATGACTGACGCTTAGAGCCGAAAACTGCCACACCGCACCGGCTGAGCCGCCCAAGCGCTCAACGGGCGTCCAGCAACCGCGATTCAGCACCTGATCAATCGCCCGTCCCGATCCACACAGAACTTTTCCGCGCGCCGGTACGCAACGAATAAGGTGATGAAACTGCGTTTGAATCGCCTTTAAGTCATCAAAAATATCCGCGTGATCAAACTCCAAATTATTGATAACCAGCGTCTTTGGTTTGTAATGAACAAACTTCGATCGTTTGTCAAAAAACGCAGAATCATACTCGTCGGCTTCAACAACAAAGGGGCCAGAGCCGAGTCTGGCCGACCCGTCGAATCCGAAAGGCACCCCACCAATCAAAAACCCAGGGTCACGCCCTGAGCACTCGAGTATCCAGGCCAGCATGGACGACGTTGATGTCTTACCGTGCGTTCCCGAAACGGCCGCGACCCAACGCCCCTCTAAAAGGTTTTCGCCGAGCCATTGAGGCCCAGAGATATAGGGGATTTGTTGATCTAGAACGTACTCCACCGCGGGGTTTCCGCGCGAAAGCGCATTACCAATAACCACTAAGTCAGGCGCTGGACACAAGTTCGCGGGCAAGTAACCTTCATGAATACGAATGCCGGCTTGCTCAAGCATTGTACTCATCGGGGGATAGATATTTGAGTCAGAGCCCTCGACTTCATAGCCCAGCTCACGGGCAAGTAACGCAACTCCGCCCATAAAGGTTCCGCAAATACCGAGTATGTGAACCCGCTTCAACATCAAACGCTCCAAAATAGGAGGACAAGCGTATCATGATCTGAGTGGTTCTAAGCCAGCAGTGTAAGGAGATGAACGTGCCTGCAGATCCTGTTCCTAATGCTTTTTATGCACAGTCCGGAGGCGTTACTGCCGTGATTAACGCCAGCGCCTTGGCCGTCATCGAGACTGCACGAAATCATCCCGATAAAATCGGCCAAGTCTATGCCGGGAAGAACGGAATTCTCGGGGCGCTGCGCGAAGAACTTATCGACGTTTCGCGTGAAACGCCGGAAAAAATTAAAGGCCTCCTAACCACACCCTCAGGTGCCTTTGGGTCCTGTCGCTACAAGTTAAAGGGCATCGAAGATAATCGCGCCGAATACGAGCGCCTCATCGAAGTCTTCAAGGCTCATAACATTCGGTATTTTTTTTACAACGGCGGTGGCGATTCGGCTGACACCTGTCAAAAGGTGTCAGAAATCGGCGCAAAAATGGGTTTCCCGCTGCAGGCGATCCATGTACCTAAAACAATCGACAACGATCTCCCGTTTACCGATAACTGCCCAGGCTTTGGTTCGGTGGCTAAATACGTTGCACTCTCGACGCAAGAGGCCGCGCTCGATATCGCCAGTATGTGCGCAACCTCAACAAAGGTATTTATTCTCGAGGTCATGGGCAGACATGCAGGCTGGATAGCGGGAGCCGCTGGCTTGGCGGCTCGGTCTGAGGCGGAAGCGCCCCACATCATTTTGTTTCCGGAAATAGCCTTTGACGAAACACGGTTTCTCGCAAAAGTAGAGCAGACTGTTGAGAAATTTGGATTTTGCGTCATTGTTGCCTCCGAGGGCACGCAGACTGCAGACGGAGAACTGCTCTCCGGCTCTAAATCGAGAGATGCATTTGGTCACGTTCAGCTCGGTGGCCTTGCTCCGAAGCTCGCCAATCTGATCAAGCAAGCCCACGGCTACAAATACCACTGGGCGGTCGCTGACTATCTTCAGCGCGCTGCAAGACACATCGCCAGTCAAACCGACTTAGATCAAGCCTATGCGCTGGGCAAAGCGGCGGTGGAAATGGCGGCTGCGGGCGAAAACGCAGTGATGCCAACGATTGTCAGGGTTATGGATGCCCCCTACGAGTGGACTATTGGTCGGGCGCCACTCAACGAGGTGGCTAACCAAGAAAAATTAATGCCCAAAAGTTTTTTTACAGCCGATGGCTTCGGCATTACCGATGAAGCGCGACGCTACTTTGCGCCGCTGATCATTGGCGAAGCTTATCCACCTTACCGCAACGGACTGCCCGACTACGTGACGCTTGAGAACCACTTATTAGCGCAAAAGCTGCCCACTGATAACCGCTGGTAGATCAAACTAGGACTCGACGTATTGATCAAAGATAGTCCCTAAGCGCTCGACAACCAATTCAAAACACAGGGGCCGGAGATCCGGTGCTCGCATCCAGAGTTCAACCAACGCCTCAGGTGTTACCCACTTTTTGAGGAGACTTGCTTGCGGCAAGTAGCTTAAGTGCCAAGGTTCGATAGCAACGCCTCCCCGATCGTGATCGTAAGGACGTGAGAATCCTTCGGCACTGTCGGTCTCAATTTGACGGTCGATCCAAGCGGTCAGCGGAGCAAAGCAGCCTCCCTCGCTATATTCACTGGGCACCAGCTTTAAGGCCTGACCGTTAGGCAGCAAACTGGGGTCATAGACATCAACGTCAGTACCCCAATGATGTCGTGATGTACCCGGTAGTGCGGAGAATCGGAGGATACGCATCAACCACTCCTCATCCGTATAATCTGACCGCCTCAACGGCCGGTCCTGATCGTCGAGCACGGGTCTCTGGGCTGCCCATTTGGCATCAAAGATCGCAAGCTGCGCACGATACGATCGAAAACCGGAGGCCGCACACAATGCCAATCCTGATTCGCACGCTTTCTTTTGCAGTGCCACAAAATGACGCGCTGTGTCTTCCTGCAGTATCACACCATTGTCGAGCTCGACCATGGGTTGCTCTGAGAGCCCTAAAGCCAAAGCCTTGTAATTCGCGTTTCGCATACCCACCTTTACGAGCAATTACCGACGAGCGAAAAAATGTGTCGGCTAACAGGCTCAAAAGCCGCTAGCAAACCGCCCCTAATTCTGATAGCTTCCCGTGCCCAATCGCGCAGGTCAACTGCAAATCAATTAGCATGCGTTTCAACGGAAACTCAAATGGCAGCGAAGAAAACAACAAACCCCGACGTTAAGGCCGCGCCAAAAGCGAAGGCCACACCCAAGACAAAGACTGCGCCCAAAGCCAAAGCTGCGCCCAAAGCAAAGGCTGCGCCCAAAGCAAAGGCTGCGCCCAAAGCAAAGGCTGCGCCCAAGGCCAAAGCCACGTCGAAATCAAAAGGTGCTTCAACTGTTGCGAGAGCCGCAGATAAAACTCAGAAGCTTGACGAGTTTACGCCCTACAAGCCCGCACGTGGCGAGCGTTATATGAACGATGAGCAACGTGTGCACTTCCGGGAATTACTGCTTACTTGGCGCTCAGACTTAGTCAACGAAGTCACAAAGACAGTCGGGCACATGAAGGACGAGGCCGCTAACTTTCCAGACCCCGCTGATCGAGCAACCCAAGAAGAAGAGTTCAGCCTCGAACTCAGAGCCCGTGATCGCGAGCGCAAGCTGATTAAGAAGATTGATGGAACACTTGAGCGGATTTCCATCGATGACTACGGGTATTGCGATGCCTGCGGTATCGAGATCGGCATTCAACGACTGGAGGCTCGTCCCACAGCAACGCTCTGTATTGACTGCAAGACGCTCGCCGAAATCAAGGAGCGCCAGGAGCTGGGCTAGGTCCCTCGCGCGCGCTCAGCCTTGATGTATCGAGGACGTTTTGCTCCATCACCCACTGGCCCTCTGCACAGTGGCTCTCTTGTTGCTGCCGTGGCCAGCTTTCTAGATGCACGCGCTAATGGCGGAGACTGGTGGCTGCGTATCGATGACATAGATCCTCCTCGTCACGATCTCAACAGTTTCATATCAATCCCCGAGTGCCTACTGATTCATGGTCTCCACTGGGACAATGACATCCTGCTGCAAAGCAAGCGTCATGAAGTGTACGAGGCCTATCTTGATCGACTGAAGGGCGAAGGGCTGCTCTTTACCTGCGTTTGCACACGTTTGACCCTTGGGAAACTGGGCCAATGCGAGACCGATTGCGCATCACGAACGCACAGTGAGGGGAGCCTGAGGTTTACTGTACCCAGCGACGCCCCAAAGTCCCTTGACGATTTAGTACTGGGTCAACAAACGGCCTCACAACTACCGAATAACTTTGTCGTCAAGCGCAAAGATGGCGCTATTGCCTATCAACTCGCGACCGCCGTGGACGATTTGGATGAAGGCTACACCCATATAATTCGAGGCGCTGACCTCCTGGAGTCGAGCTTTCGACAAAAGGCCATACAGCAGGTACTCAAAAGACCGTCCCCGCAGTACGGCCATGTCCCCGTAGTGACTGATTCTGAGGGCTACAAGCTCAGTAAGCAAAACGGCGCTCGGGGGATTGATGTTCACAGACCTGCCCAAAATCTCAGAGATACGCTGTCATTTCTCAGACAGCCCGCACCGCCTGAAGCCATCCAGCACGTTGCCGACGTCTTGGAGTTCGCTCAAGAGCACTGGGATACCTCCGCACTGCCTGCCGTGAGTTGTAACTTTTTAACCCGATAAGTGTTACCGAGGTGACACACATCAAAGAGATCGTGTTAGCCTCATTAGCGGTTTTTTGGAGCAAAGAGTTGTAATGCTGACTGTTCTCTTACTCGATGACGATCCCATAAGTGCAACGCACACAGCCGATGATTTAACGGCCGAAGGATTTAAAATTATCAAAGCGTCACCCTTTTCCGCGCTAGGAGCGATTAAAAGTGCGGAAAAAGTTGACGTTGTCCTTCTTGACCCAGGTCGAAACGAAGCGGGCGTTAAGCAGCTGATAAACGACCTGCAGCCGCTCCCCATTCTTATCCATGCGCAACACGCCTCACTGCGCTCGGCCGTGGACCTGATGAAGTTAGGTGTCCGAGACTATTGGCCCAAGCCCGCACCGCTCCGAGACTTGCTGCGGACCATAAAACGTGTCGTAAGGCCCGCTACCGAAACATCTGCGACAAGTGCCCCGGCAGTGGACGCCTTTGTCGGCCGATCGTCTGGCATGCGCTCACTGATGAACATGGCGAATAAAGCCGCTAAGGCGCGGTCAACCGTTTTGATCATTGGGGAGACGGGTACTGGAAAAGAATTAGTCGCGCAACACATCCATCAAGCCAGCCAAAGAACTCATAAGCCACTGATCTCGGTCAACTGCGCAGCGATTCCCGAGACGTTAATCGAGTCCGAGCTTTTTGGATACGAAAAAGGCGCGTTTACCGGCGCGAACGCACAGCGCTTGGGCCTTATTGAGGCTGCCGATGGCGGCACGCTTTTCTTAGACGAGATCGGTGAGTTACCGGCGTCCGCGCAAGCACGTCTGCTTCGCTTTATTCAAGAAGGCGAAATAAGGCGGATTGGCTCCGTTGAGAGTGCCAGCGTCGATGTGCGACTGATTTGCGCAACGCACCGAAACTTGATGGAGCTTGAAAATACCGATGTGTTTCGCCGAGATCTCTTTCACCGCATAAACGTATTGCGCCTCGAGTTACCGCCACTTCGAGAGCGAGGCGACGACATTGAGGGACTCACGAAGTTTCTAATTAAAAGAGTGTCCACCAAACTGCAGTTAGACGCTAAGCCGTTGAGTCCAGACGCTAAGAAAGCGCTCTCTAGCTACCCGTGGCCAGGCAATGTAAGAGAGCTCGAACACACGATCGAGCGCGCACTCGTCTTGGCGTACGGTGAGGTATTAGAGCCTCACGATTTAAATCTTCCTGACAAACCCACCAAGTCCAAAGGCGTTGCAAACCCTTTCGCCAGTGCATCCGCGGTCATCGAACCAGAACCCACAGCGAACAACGACACCGATTCAGGCGAACTCTCACTGGAAGACTACTTTCAGCGCTTCGTCCTTGAAAATCAGGACGCGATGAATGAGACAGAGATCGCTCAAAAACTAGGCATCAGCAGGAAATGTCTCTGGGAGCGCCGCCAGCGCTTTGATCTTCCTCGTACGCGAAAGAAGGGCAGCACCTAGATTTTTCAGTGGTCCCATTGGTAACAGACTCGGTTTATTTCCGTAACACTTCTGTAACAAACACAGCGGTGAACGCATCCCAAAAATTCATAAGTTACTGATATAGTTAACTAATACTCTCGTGGCACAACAAATGCAGTAATTGTGACAGAGCTAAAATAATAATAAGCGGCCGAATAAAAATAATATGTGTAACTACGGACCTGGGCGGGGAAGGCAACTTCCCCCAGTTTCTTTGTTCCCTACCTATTACAGCTGATAAGATCGGGACTCACGTTCTCGAGCTTCCTATTTTGCAGAAATTTGATTCAAGCAAACTGATAGACCATTCCGCGTTGTCGCGAGGCGCCGTCGCTGTTGTTGAGCGTCTGTGTGATCATGAACACAGTGCATACATCGTGGGAGGGGCAGTCCGAGATTTACTTCTAGGGCAGCGCCCTAAAGACTTTGACGTTGCAACCGATGCGACGCCCGAGCAGGTTGTTGCGCTGTTCAAAGGCGCACGGATTATTGGTCGTCGGTTTCAGATCGTGCATGTCCGAATGGGCCGTGAAATCATTGAAGTCACCACGTTTCGAGGTCACCACGCAGGAGACTCATCAACACTGTCCAAGACGTCGCAGAACGGCCTCCTCCTGAGGGACAACGTCTACGGGACATTAGATCAAGATGCGGCGCGTCGCGACCTGACGATCAACGCGATGTACTTAGATCCGACAAATAAAATCATTCTCGACGATCTCGGCGGTCTTGAGGACGTTAAGCGGCGCATCGTCCGAATCATTGGGGACCCCGCGACGCGTTACCGAGAGGACCCAGTAAGAATGCTCCGGGTCGTTCGTTTTGCCGCAAAACTTGGATTCTCGATCGATTCTGACTCTCTGAGCGCAATCTCAGCGTGTCAGCACCTGCTCAATGACATACCCGCTGCTCGCCTGTTTGATGAGACCCTTAAATTATTTATGGCCGGCTACGCAGCACCGACGTTTGAACACCTTGTGTCCCATAATTTACTCAGTCCCCTTTTCCCGGACGCAGTGAACTCACTGACCGATGAGTCCGCGCAACCACTCATAGTAAAAGCCATGAGCAATACAGACGCACGGATTGTGCGCGGCAGGCCAGTAACACCTGCCTTTCTACTTGGGGCCTTGCTGTGGCCCGCCGTTCAGTGTCGAAGCGACGAAATCGCTCGCTCAGGGAATCATGAAGGCGCTCCCGTGCAAGCTGCTGGTCAACAAATATTGATGAATACTGTGCAGCACGTCGCTATACCCAAGCGCTTTTCTATTCCTATGAAGGAGATTTGGGACTTACAGCCGCGCCTTGAAAAATGCGCATCAAAGCGGGTGACATCGATCATCTCACTGAGACGGTTTCGCGCCGCGTTTGACCTTTTGTTACTCCGTGCAGAGCAAGAGCCAACGCTTGGGCAAGCCGTCACATTTTGGGAAGAGCAACAGCAATTGTTCCCAGACCTCGTAGGCAGTCAGCCCGCAACCGAAATACCGACGCGCAAACGCCGCACCAGGCGGCGAAAAAATACGCCATGACACTAGCGGTCATTGGGCTAGGGTCCAATATTGACGATCCGCCGCAACGGCTGCAGGAAGCCAGCCATCGTCTCTGCGCGCTGACCGGCCTTTCCAGTCATCGCGTCTCACGCGTGTATTCGTCGCCACCCATGGGGCCGCAAGATCAGCCACCTTTTTTTAACGCCGT